>JAJXTM010000196.1 GCA_021783875.1 Bacteroidota bacterium | reverse complement strand
AGGTAAAACCATTATAGAAAGAGAATTTAATCGCGGAAATGAGGTTGAAGCATCCCTTTGTATATTTACTAATATCGACGGGGTTAAATTAAATTATCAACAGCCGGATCAAAAGGATTTGATACACCTTAAACTTTCAGAAATTGAAAGCCTTTTCAACCATAATATTTTCCCTGAAGGAAGTATGGCTCCCAAAATCAAAGCTGCAATTAATTTTCTAAAAGGCGGAGGTAAAAAAGTTTTTATTACAAAAGCTGAACTATATGAAGATACTCTTTTAGGTATTAAAGGAACAACTATTGAATCTGATTAATTCAATTTAATAATACCTTCGCTGAATTTTGTCGATTCTATAACCATTTGTTTCGCGATACTTATGCAAATTTTTAAAACCCAATACCCAATACCTATTTCAATGATTCTTAGTATGATTATAAATAAGAGCTATAAATTCTTCTTTTAAAACAGGTTTTTGTATATAATCTGCGAATCCATAACTAATAAATTTGGATCTTTCATCCATTGCACCAAAAGCTGTAACTGCAACAATCGGTACATCTTTGTAATTTGCAAATTTCTTGATTCTATTAAAGGTCTCAATTCCGTCAATTCCTGGTCCCAGATTTATATCCATTAAAATGATATCATAATTATTTACTTCTGTCATTGCTATAGCGCTGATACCGTCAATTGCCATTACAACATCAAAATCTTCTTGAAGAATTTTTTGATATAGTACCCTGTTACCGTAATTATCTTCTACAAGCAGAAGATGAGGTTTACTGGTTTCAATAGAAGTTACCAGTTCGATAATCTCTTGTCTTTTAATTTCTATCTTTTCTTTTAATTCATCTTCAGTGTGAACAGCAGGGAGCTTTATATAAACATCTGTGCCCATTCCGGGTATGCTTGAAATATCAATTTTACCATGTAATATTTCAATAAATTGTTTGCAAACTGTTAGCCCAATTCCCATTCCATCATACTTCCTGCTATAACCTTCACTTCCTTGTCGAAATGCCTGGAATATTTTTTTTAAACTTTCGGAATCGATACCAATTCCGGTATCAGAAACTTTTATAATAACTATTGATTGTCCGTCATCAAAATCCTTAAGCACTTCAAGCTTTACAGAACCTTTCTTTGTATACTTAATACTATTATCAATGACATTATCCAAAACATATTTCAGAAGCTCTTTATCTGTATATAATTCTAATTGTGGTTCTTCAAAATGTGTTTCATATTTTAATCCGTTGTTCTCAATTCTATGTTGAAATTCGCCGGATAATACTTTAACATATTCAATAAGATCTATCTTTGAAAAAGTCGCTCCAATCTTTTTACTTTCAATATCGGTGAGGAATATTAGATCATTTAAGGTTTTTTCTAATCTACTTCCCGAATCATTAATAAGTTTGGCATATTCTTTATAATCATTATTATCGAGCTCACTGCCTAATATTTGGGAAAAACCTAAAATTGAAATAAGCGGGGTTCTGAATTCATGACTTATGTTTGAAAGGAAAAATGTTTTTAGTTTATTATTTTCCTCGGCTTTTTCTTTGGCTTTTATTAATTCAGAATTTAGCTGCCTTAATTCAGCAGTTCTCTCCCTTACGCGTTCTTCTAATATTATATTATAATCACGCTGCTGAATTAGCAAATAAACTGTAAAAAGTAAGTTTCTAATTCTTAAGCTTACCTCCGTAAGATCAAAAGGTTTTGTAAGGAAATCACTTGCACCGGCTAAGAGAGCATTTTGTTTTGTCTCGGTAGTTATGTCTGCTGTTAAAACCATTATAGGCATAAAACCGTCTATTAACCCCTTAGCTTTTAAATTTTCCATAATCTGGAAACCATTAAAGTGAGGCATCATGAGGTCCAGTAGTAATAAATCCGGCTTTTCCGAATTAATTGTATCTTGAACCTTCCTTGAATCAGAAAGGGACTTGAAATTTAAATATCCGTTTAGATCCAGGAGGTCTTCTAAAATTTCAATGTTTGCTGGCTCATCATCTACAATTAGTATTTTTGCATCTTTAAGATTAATATTCATTTAACACCAATAATTATTTTAAAATAATATAAATTTTTTATCATTCAATAACTTTATCAACTATTTTGAGAAATTCTTCTACATCAATGGGCTTAGTAATATAATTTTGCGCCCCGGCTTTTATCATATCATCTAATTGCTTCTGCATCGCATCGGCACTAATGATTACAACTGGAATTTTTTCTGTTCTCATATTGGCTTTAAGAATTTTTAGAACTTCTGAACCATTTATATCGGGCAAATTTATATCAAGAAGAATTAATCCTGGTTTATGCTCTTCCGCAAGTTTTTCCGCTTGAGCACCATACATAGTTGTAATAAGTTCTATTTTGGGGCGCGAGGTCGTCAATATCTGTTCAATCAATTCGATATTTGATATATTATCTTCAATATATAAAATACGTCCTATATTAGCTTTTATATTTTGGTTGGTATTATCCTTCTCTTGTATTTTTTTATACTTTTCCAGATCATTTACTGTTTTCTGTAATTCGATCCAGAATACCGACCCTTCACTTAATTTACTTTCTACCCCTACTATTCCGCCCATTAATTCAACAAGCTTCTTAACAACTGTTAGACCTAATCCAGTGCCTTCAGTACTGGAAGCCTCTGCTCCAATCCTTTCAAATGGCGTAAATAATTTCGGGATATTATTTTCACTAATTCCGAATCCATTATCTTTAATCATTATTCTTACCGTTTCAACACCACTCGGATTATTAGTCAGTACATCTGCAATTATCCAGACATTTCCGCCTTCTTTATTATATTTAATTGCATTATTTATTAAATTGATCAAAACTTGTTTCAACCTTTGCTTATCGGATTTAACATACAATTCCTTAAAATTTTCATCAAGTTCTATTTTAATATTTTTTACATTTGCAATGGGAACAACTGTATCAATAACTTCGTTTATCAATCCTTTTATCTCAACCGGCTCAATTGAAATTGATATTCTACCGGCTTCGATTCTTGAAATATCGAGAATTTCATTAATAAGTCCGAGCAAATGTCTTCCGCTTTTCAATATATGCTTTACACCTTTTTCCTGAGACGGATTAAGCTGACCCATTTGCATAAGCTGTGCAAATCCTAGAATTGAATTCATTGGAGTTCTTAGCTCATGACTCATTCTAGATAAAAACTCACTTTTAGATTGATTTGCAGATTCCGCTGCCAGACGCGCTTTGGTAAGTTCTTCTTCATAATTTTTCCAATTTGTTATATCGCGTGCCGCTGCATAAATTAAATTGCCGACAGGTACACTATGCCATTCTATATATTTGTATTCACCACTAATACTTTTATATCTGTTAGTAAATTTGAAAATAGGTTTTTGGTCGCTTAATTCTTGCATTGCTTCCAAAGTGGATTGAACATCCTCAGGATGTACAAATTCTAAAAAATTTTTTGACATCAGCTCATCTCTAGTATAGCCAAGTATATCTTCCCAAGATTTATTCACTTTTAAAAAATTACCATCGGTATCCGCAATACATAATAAATCTAATGCAACTGTAAAAAATGTTTCAAGCTCATTCGTCTTTTTTTGTAATTCTTCATTACTTTTGGCAAGCTCTTCTGTCCTTTCTATAACCTTCTTCTCTAAATTCTCATTTAATTCGAGTATTTCCTTTTCATAATTTTTCCGCTGTGTAATGTTTTCTTTGATAGCTAGATAATTTATTACATTATTATTTAAGTCTGAAATTGGACTTATGGATACTGCCTCCCAATAAAGCTCACCATCCTTTTTTTTATTTATCCATTCACCCGACCAAGTTTTTCTGCTTTTAATTGTTTCCCATAACTCTTCATAAACTGAAATTGATGTTTTCCCTGATTTCAGAATTTTTGTACTTTGACCAATAACTTCTCCTGGTATATATCCGGTCATTTTATAAAATGCGGGACTTACATATTGAATATTCGCTTCTAAATCTGTTATTAAAATTGCTATTGGACTTTGCTCAATTGCTATATTTAATTTTTTGATTTCCTGCTCATATTCCTTCTGATAAGTTATATCAATATTAACTCCGCTTAATGAAATTAAATCATCATTTTCAAAATGCGGGACAATGTTATTCTTAACCCATTTTGTTCTTCCATTCGGCATTATCAAACGCATATTAAAACTTATAGGTTTTTTGGTTTTTATCAATTCAAATTGATATTCTTCAATTAGATGAAAGTCATCGGGATATATTAAGGAGTTAAATAATTCGGTACTTGGGTTTTGATTTTCATTCTGTTCTAACAATTTGAAGTAATTTTTTGACCAGCTCAATTCTTTTGTTTTTAAATTCAACTCCCAACTTCCCATTTGAGCAATTTCCTGTGCGTAATTCAATTTTTCTTCGCTTCTGGTAAGGGCATCTGCCGATTCTTTTAATTCGGTAATATCAATTGTAGTTGCCCACATAAATTGGGGTACATTATTTTCATCCTTCAATACTTTTGCATTCATCAGGGAAGGGAAAATAGTGCCGTCCTTTCTTGTCCTCCATACTTCTTCTGCGCTGAATTCACCATTCTTTTTGAGTAGCTCTAGTGTTTTATTCAATCGGACTACCTGCTTTTCAGAGTGAAGCATTGATAAATTATTACCGATTAAATCATTTATTTCATAACCATGCATTTTTGCAAATGTATCATTGGAATATATCAGTATACCATTTAAATCGGAGATTGCGATTCCATAGTTAGCCTTATCGGAAATTGTTCTAAAAGTTGTCAATTCCTGTTCTGTCAATTTCCTGGCTGTTATATCAATATCTAAACCACGAAATCCAATCTTATTGTTTTTTGAATCAATAATCGGAGCTCCATTTGTTGAGACCCATATTTGTTCGCCATTGCTTCTAATAATTGGATTATCAAAGTTTAATATTTCATCGCCTCTAGCAATTGCTGCTAATGCTAATTTCTTGAATTGTTCTTGCCCTTTTAATGGATGAATATCATAGAAGTGTTTTTTACCTACAAGCTCTTCGGGTAAATATCCATATAGTTTTTCCGAAACATCGCTTACAAATTTATATAATCCATCCATATTTACTTCCCAAATAACACTTCTGCTATGTCCGGCAACCTGACGAAAACGCATTTCGCTTATAGCAAGGGCATTTTCGAATAGCTTTCTT
>JAJXTM010000195.1 GCA_021783875.1 Bacteroidota bacterium | reverse complement strand
AGCCTGCCGATATTGCAAAACTGATTTTAATCATTCACCTTGCATATCTGTTAGAAAATAAACAGGATGTCATTAGAAATTATAAGAAAGGTTTCGGATTTCTTTTGATTTGGATTTTTTTAATCTCGGGTTTAATTCTGATACAACCAAACGTCAGTAACGGAATTCTGCTAGTGTTTATTTCTTTTAGTATGCTCTATGTAGGCGGTGTAAGACTGAATCATTTATTTTATACTTCAGTAGTTTCAATTATCGGCGCCATAGTTATCCCTATGATTATACCTCATTCGCGGGTTCGAATATTATCTTATCTAAATGCCGCTAAACATGGAGGATATGCAAATATACAAGTTCATCAGGCACTATTAGGGCTTGGAAGCGGAGGAGTTTTCGGCGTGGGTTTAGGACATAGTCTGCAAAGCAATTTGTTTTTGCCTGAAGCTTACGGCGATTTTATTTTTGCAATTCTAGGAGAAGAACTTGGATTTATTGGATCGGTTCTTGTCTTGGCTTGCTATCTTATTCTGTTTGTAGCAGGAATATTGGTTGCTAAAAAAACTAAGGATAAATTTGGTCAGCTTTTAGCATTTGGAATTACATTTTCAATTGTTGTTTATGCTTTTGTAAACATTGCCGTTTCTACAGGTCTAGTTCCAACTACTGGGCTGCCGCTCCCTTTTATTAGCTATGGCGGAACATCATTAATTTTTCTTTGCGTTTCAGTTGGTATTCTGGTCAATATTGCATATTCCGGAGCAAAAGAAATAAGTGTTCTTAATAATAACCTAAACCATGTCGAAGCATAATGGATACTATTAAAAGGAAATATCGATTTTTATTTGCGGGCGGAGGTACAGGCGGTCATTTATTTCCGGCAATTGCTGTAGCTGAAAAAATAAGGACACTGTTACCGGAATCTGAAATTTTATTCGTTGGATCTAAATCTAAAATTGAAGGAAGAGTTGTTCCAAAATTAGGATTTGAATTTAGTCCGATCTGGATTAAAGGATTTTCTAGAAAATTAACTTTTGAAAACTTATTATTCCCATTAAAATTAATCGTGTCGATTATCCAGTCAATAATTATTAATATGAAATTTAAACCCGATGTAGCAATTGGTACAGGCGGATATGTAGCAGGGCCTGCAATTTATGGATCGTCTTTGATCGGAGCAAAAATTATTCTAATTGAGCAAAATAGCTACCCAGGTATTACAACTAAATTGTTGTCAAAGTATGCTGATGAAATTCATATCAGCTTTGAAGATTCATTAAAGTTCTTTTCTGGATTAAAAAAAGTCTTCGTTACTGGAAATCCGGTTCGTGAAATTTTGAAAGAATCTTCTAAAGAGGAAGCATTAAAAGAATTTAAACTTTCAATAAATAAAAAAACATTATTAATTCTTGGTGGAAGCTTAGGAGCAGGGTCAATAAATGAAGCAGTTGCTGAATCTGCAATTACTCTTGAAAAAAACAATATTCAAATAATTTGGCAGACAGGAAATTATTATTTTTCTAAATATAAAAATTTATCTTCAGCAAATATTATTGTTGTTCCATTTATTGATAAAATGAATATAGCTTATTCTGCATGTGATTTAATGGTAGCAAGAGCCGGCGCAACAACTATAGCAGAGCTTCTCTCTCTTGGAATACCATCTATCCTTGTTCCATCTCCTAATGTTGCTGAAAATCATCAATTTTTTAATGCAAAGTCTTTGTCCGATAAGAATGCTGCAATATTGATAGAGGATAATATGATACATAAAAAACTATCGGACGAAGTAATTTCTATAATTAGTAATCTTTCAAAACTTAAAGAATTAAGACATAATGCTATTTTACTTAGTAAACCAAATGCAACCGCTGAGATTGCACAACATGCAATTAAATTCGCAATAAATAATTAATGTTAATGAATAAACATCAATTTAAGTATAAAGTTTCTTTTTATTATCAATCAACGATTATTTATTTCATCGCATTTGTAATTTATATAATTATTCGAGGTGAAGTGGTTGACGGTTCCTTTACACTAATTATAAAGGATCCAGTAATTTATTTTTTTAGTATTATAGTAATTTTCTCGCTTTTATCTTTGCTGTTTAATTTATATAAGAAAAAATATCTGGAAATTAATGACGATCGTATCCTTTTTGTTGATCGATTTGATGCAAAAATATTATTGGTGGATGATATTTTACAAATAAAAATTTCGAAAAGAAGGAAAAAATTTAACAACCAGGTCTTTAGATTTATTAGATTAAAAATAAAAGGCAGGATAAGATCTATAATTATTAGACCTTCTGATTACGAGAATGAAGATTTATTGATTCAAGAGTTTCTTACTCTTAAAGAAAAAATAGGTAAGTCATAAATGTTTAAGAATATTAAAAAGGTTCATTTTGTTGGTATCGGCGGAATAGGTATGAGTGGCATCGCTGAAATTCTTTTGAATCAGGGTTTTGAGATATCAGGAAGTGATAAAAATACTTCTGATATTACAGCTCATCTTATTAAACTCGGAATAAAAATTTATGAAGGACATTCGCCAGAAAACTTAAAAGATGCGGATGTTCTTGTTTATTCTTCTGCTGTTGCAGTCGATAATCCCGAAGTGC
Source organism: Bacteroidota bacterium (assembly GCA_021783875.1). Taxonomy (GTDB): domain Bacteria; phylum Bacteroidota; class Ignavibacteria; order Ignavibacteriales; family Ignavibacteriaceae; genus FEN-1297. Next base: position 2,633 of record JAJXTM010000195.1, on the reverse strand, counting down.
ATGCTGCTATAGAACGGAAAATTCCGATTATTAAACGATCAGAAATGCTTGCTGAATGTATGAGGATGAAATACGGTATTGGTATAGCAGGAACTCATGGCAAAACTACAACTACCTCCATGGTCGGATTGGCACTGACGGAAGGCGGTATTGATCCTACTATTATTGTCGGAGGTAAATTAAGCGGTCTTGGGGGCACAAATGCCCGCTTAGGTCAAGGAGAATTTATCGTTGTTGAGGCTGATGAGTTCGATAGAACTTTCCTAAAGCTGACTCCGACTATTGCGGCAATTACAACATTAGAAAGCGAACATCTAGATACATATAAAGATTTAGATGATATTAAATTAGCTTTTATAGAATTTGCAAATAAAGTACCATTTTACGGATTTGTTGTCCTTTGCATGGATGAACCAGCATTGCAGGATATTATTCCTCATATTAATAAAAAGATATTTACTTATGGTTTAACTACTCAGGCAGATATACGGGCATATGATATTTCATTTAATGAATTTTCAAGTTCATTTAACGTTAAATATAAAGAACAGGAATTAGGGAGAATAAAATTAAAAATCCCAGGTATTCATAATGTTAAAAATTCCCTCGTTGCTGTTTGCATTGCGAAAGAATTAGGAATAAAATTTGAAACCATTAAAAAAGCTTTGGAATCATTCTCCGGTGTCTATAGAAGATTTGAAACAAAATATAATATGGAGGTTTTAGTTATTGATGATTATGCGCATCATCCGACTGAAACCAGTGCTACTTTGGCAGGGGTTAGAAGCGGATGGGACCGCAGATTAATTGCTGTATTTCAGCCGCATCTTTATTCTCGCACTCGGGATTTTTATCAGGAATTCGGAAGATCATTTTTAAATTCGGATATTTTTATTTGTACAGATGTCTATCCCGCTCGCGAGGAACCTATTGAAGGCGTTAGCGGTCAAATTATTGCGGATGCAGCCAAAAAATTCGGGCATAAGAATGTTATTTATGTCAAAGATAAAAAAGATATACCCCAAAAATTAATTGAACTTAAAAAGGATAATGATATTATAATTACTATGGGTGCAGGCGATATCTGGAAATACGGAGAATTATTTATTGAAAAACTTAATGTGAAAAAATGATCTCCGAAAAAAACAATAAAATATTGGGCGCTTTTCTTCTGGTTGTGTTAATTTCATGTTTGGTTTATTTGATATTTTATGCTTCTAAAAATGCGAATAAAACTGAGGTTGAGATGATTAAAATAAACGGTAATAATCTTTTAACTGAAGATGAGTATTTGAAATCGGCAAATTTAGCTGATCATTCTTTATACAAAGGCTTAACTTTATCTGAAATAAAAGCACGCATCGATAAACATCCTTATCTTGAAAATGTGGATGTTGAATATGCAGGGAATAATTTGGTTAATGTAAATCTCACTGAAAAAAAAATAGAAGCAATTATTATAGATAACGGAGAACCTTATTTTATTTCTGATAACTTTGAAATATTGCCAATGATAGGAGGTACAAAATTTTCAGATTTGCCGGTTATTAGTAATGCCGTTTTTGATAACCATTTTAGTCCTCTGTCTTATCAAAAAAACGAAGGGCTTATTGAGGCATTCAAAATTATTAAAGCAGCTAAATTGACTAACGAGAATATTTCAAAAAGAATTTCTGAAATAAATTTAAGAAACGGCGGAGATATAATAGTAACTTTTTCCGGAATGAAACCGCCTGTGATATTTGGTAAAGGCGAACTTTCAAAGAAAATGATTTATTTTGAAATTATGCTCGATGGAATTAATAATGGCAGCAGTCTTGTGGACAACAGCGATTATATCGATTTAAGATTTGCGAATGAAATTTATATAGGAAAAAGTGAAGGAACGGGTTTATCCGAATGAAAAAAAATATACTAGCTGGACTAGATTTAGGCACTACAAAAGTCTGTGCAGTTATTGCAGAGAGAATTGATGAAAGTAATAAAATCAATATTCTAGGTTTTGGTGTTGCACCCTCTGAAGGACTTCACAAGGGATTAGTTGCTAACATTGGAAAAACAGCTGAAGCTATTAAACAAGCTGTAGCTATTGCCTCAAATAGGGCAGGTTTTGAAATTAATATTGTTAATGTCGGCGTGGCTGGTGAGCATATAACAAGTATTAGACATAGAAATTATGTAACTATAAACGGAGATGAAAAAGAAATCACTAAAGCTGATTTAGATCGGCTTGAAGCGGATGTCAGAACGATTAAAATTCCTGCAGATAGACAGATTCTGCATATTATTCCTGAAGAATTTTCTGTTGATTACCAGGGCGGAATTGAGAATCCTATCGGAATGTCCGGTTCAAGATTAGAAGCTAGCAACCATATTGTCTTGGCTTCTATTCCGGCTATCCAAAATATTAAAAAGTCTGTTGAGCGTGCTGGTCTTCAGGTCAAGGATTACATTCTTCAACCGATTGCTTCAAGCTCTTCAGTACTGGATGATAGTGAAAAAGATTTAGGCGTAGCTCTAATTGATATAGGGGGAGGGACTACTGACATTGCAATCTTTCATAATAAGGCAATTAAACATACTAAAGTAATTGGAGTTGCAGGTAACCAAGTTACTAATGACATTCGGGAATC
>JAJXTM010000194.1 GCA_021783875.1 Bacteroidota bacterium | reverse complement strand
AGCAAAGTATTATTTGCCAGTGGTGTTATGACTCCCTTTGTTAACACCTGTTCTACCGTGTTATCTGCTTTCAGCCCGGTGTTTTCGTTTATTATGTCAAAAATATTTTCAAGTAATTGACCTTGTGCTTCAGTTTCTTTCCAGCCGGTTAATTTTTCGGCAACATTGTTCATGCGGTTAACCCTCCGTGAATTATCTGTCGTAATAACAGCATCTCCGATGCTATAGAGAGTTGTTTTAAATTCCTCCTGTGATTCACGCAGATCTTTTTCCTTCTTATAAAGCTGAAAGTAAATATTTTTTTGACGTGAATGGTAATACCAGGCTAATCCGGCTCCCAATGCAAATAATAAAATTAAAATTAGCACCACAAGGAATATTAAATATGAATTTGAAGCTGAAAAAACTTCAGCTTGGTCTATTTTTGTAATCATAAACCAAGGTGTTCCGGGTATTGGTCTGATATCCGTAAGGACATTAATATTATGGTGATCTAAACCTTTATAAGGTCCTTGATAGCCCATCACAGCTTTGACAGCCGGATGATTTATATTGTTCAAAGGCAGTGAAAAGCGCAGAGCCGTATTTTTCTGATATCGCAGATTAGTCAAGAATAATACACTATCACCTTTGCGCTCGACAATTAAACTCTGCAAAGATTTACTTTGAATCGTTGTTTGCTGAATTATTGGATATAAATAATTATTCGGATTAATATTAAATATTAAAGCAGCGAAAAAGTTTTTTTTAGGGTTAATAATTGGGGCAATGATATTTAAGTGGATAGTTTTATTATTTGCCGCGAAATGAAAATCAGAAAAGACAATTTTATTATAATTTATAGCCGAATCAATACCCTTTGTGGTTAAGGGGTCTACATTTTTTCCTGAGATACCCTTAGTCAACGAAAAGAGGATTTGACCTTTTTTAGTTATGAGATAAATATTATCATATCCTCCGTCTTTTTTAATGGAAGATAATCGTTTAGAAAAATAATCTGATATTGAATTTTTGTTATGTTTAAAAAGTAATTTTGAAGCTTTCTCTATAAAAATATCATTTGAGGCAAAATACTCACCGTCATATATACGTTCTCGTTTCCACAATAATATCTGATTTATTTTAAGTTTAGTTATTTCGCTAAGTTCTTCAAATTTCTGATTTTGGATCGAATTTCTTTCTAACTTATAGAACAAATATCCGCCAGCTATAATCAAAAAGCCAATAATTAAGAATAAGAATACTAATATCCTTTTTATATTACTACTCGATATTTCTTCTTCCATAGAGACCCTTTGATATTTCATCGAAAAAAAAATTTATTCTTAAAAGGCGGCTTAAACAAAATCATTTGTATAATTTATTACTCCCCCCGGAATAAATACATAGGCAATTTGTTTTGTCATAAAAACTAAGCTCAAGTGTTAATTTAATGTTTAGAACACGACATTTCCAAATTATTTATTTATCATTTATTCATATAAATCCTCCTTATGAATTTTCCAAATATCAAAGAAGAGGTCAGCCATTTTCTCAGTGACTGCTTTAAAATATATTTCTCCCTTATTTTTTGAGGCGGCATCCGGGCTGCCTACTCCCGTATCGGAGCTAATTTTCGACCATTTGCGTTCTGTCCAAGCCCAGCCTTCATTAAAGGCAGCAATCTTGTTTTTCCTGACTTTCCCGCTTCCCCACTTCTCTTTAGGCAATACTAATTCAGGGAGCAGGTGGAGTAATAAACTTGTTTCCATTTCATCGGCGTGATCTCCCGGTGCTTCAAAAAATAAATTCCGGTCAAGCGATTTAAACCATTCCGTCACGCTAATAAACATTTGCGGATATTTCAGACCTAATTCCCGGACAAGTGGCTTAAAATCATTGCCCCCGTGACTATTAAATATAATAAGCTTATATATTCCCTGCCGGTTAAGCACTTCTATTATATCGTTCAAAATAGCAAATTGAGTGCTCGGATTAATATTTATGTCAAGATAAATATCCGATTGCCCGGTATTTACGCCGAAGGGAACGGTTGGCAGAACAATTAATTTTGCGCCCTTTTCCCAGGCAATTCTTGCTGATTCAGCCGCTATATAATCAGATTCAATAATATCAGTGGAGTACGGTAAATGATAATTATGCGCTTCGGTGGCTCCCCATGGAAGTACAGCCAATTCAATTTTTGCATCTTTAAGGGCAGCCCAATTTGATTCCGCTAAAATATATGGTCTCATGATATAATTCCGGTTCAGTTTAAAGGTTTAGAAAATCAATTTACATAAGTCAATAATATTTTATTCACAAACTACAATAAAATATTGAAATATTTAGACTATGAATGAATCTTTTCAAATCTGATCTAATTGGAAAATCAATTATTTATATTATTTTTTAAAGTATAAATAATCATTTTAATTAACAAAATTTTTAAAGGACAAATATGGCGCTTATTGATTGGAAAGACGATTTCAGCGTAAATATAAAAAGTATTGATCAACAGCATATTATGCTAGTTGCATTGATTAATGATCTTCATTCTGCAATGAAACTAGGTAAAGGCAAGGAAGCAATTATCACTGTAGTTCATGAATTATTAGAATATACAAAAGTTCATTTTTCGCATGAAGAGCAATTAATGAAAAACAATTCATATCCCGGTTACATTGATCATAAAGCAAAGCATGATGCTTTGGTTAATCAAGTTGTCGATATAGACAATAATCTGAAATCTGGAAAGGTTGTCATATCCCAGGATGTTTTGAATTTTCTAAAAAAATGGCTGGTTGAGCATATCATAGAGACAGATAAAAAGTATACAACATTTCTGAATAATAAAGGTATCAAATAATTATTGATGAGCATATAATTAAATCTTAGTTTTTGATCTTTGCATTTCATTCAAAATTCAACATTAATTTTGTTTTGATCTTTGTGTTTCATTCAGAATTCAAAATTCAACATTAATTTTGTTTTTGATCTTTGTGTTTCATTCAGAATTCAAAATTCAAAATTCAACATTATTTTTCGCATCTATTGCTTTTTTAATAATTGTAACTGTATGTAAGACTTTAACGTTCACATTAAATTTACCGGCGCCGTATTTAATCTGCTGAATACAACCGGGATTCCCGGTTATTACAATTTCGGCGCCCGAGTTTTTTATGTTTTCCATTTTCCTTTCAAGAATCTTCATAGAATCATCATACCTTACTATGTTATAGATGCCTGCACTGCCGCAGCACCAATTTGATTCCTGAAGTTCATTCGTTTTCAATCCGGGAATTGACTTAAGCACATTTCTCGGTTCGGATACCACCTTTTGAGTATGAGCCAAATGACATGCATCGTGATAAGTAATCGTCTCTTTTATTTGGTCGAAATATTCAACCGGTTTTTCAATGTCCAAAAATTCCGTAATATCTTTAACCTTACCTGAAAATTCCTTAGCTTTATAAGCGTATTCGGGATCATCCGCGAATACATGTCCATACTCCTTCATAAAAGCGCCGCATCCGGCGGAGTTTGAAATTAAGTACTGATATTCATGCTTACCGAATTCATCTATATTCCTCCTTGCAAGTTTCTTTGCAGTTTCCATATCTCCGTTATGTGCATGAAGCGATCCGCAGCAGACTTGTTTTTTAGGACTTATTACCTCACAGCCGCAAGCCAATAATACATCAACGGTATCTTTATTTATTTCTGCGAACATTACATCCATTAAACATCCTGTAAGGAAAGCTGTTTTGAATTTGGCTTCACCGATTGGTTTTGAATATTCAGGGATAAATTTCGAGCTGAAAATCTTTGATACGCGGGGGGCAAGTTTATCAATTTCTCCTAATTTAACCGAGATTAATTTGAACAAACCTGTTTTATGAAGGAATCTTTGTATTCCATAATTTTGATAAGAAAATAAAATCTTTGAGAAAAGTTTAAGATTAAATGTAGAAGCAAGAACAAATTTTAATGCTATTTTTTTAATTAATCTTGAAATGATTGAACCGAAACCTGCAATATCAATTTCTACACGAGCCGCTTCGACCATAGTTCCGTATTTTACACCGGCAGGACAAGCAGTTTCGCACGCTTGGCAATCCAAACAGAATGACATTTCATCTGCAAACGACTGAGTAACCGGCAATTCACCTTTAGCAACTGCATTTATTAATCTGATTCTGCCGCGCGGAGAAGATTTCTCCGATTTAGTTAGTTCATAAGTAGGGCAGACCGATAAGCATAACCCGCAATGAATACACTGAGATAGAATATCGTCATTCGGCAAAGCTGAGTAAAGTAAAGGTTTATTTTGAATATCTTTCATGATGCAAAAAATTGAGAATTTATAATAATATCATTTACTAAATTCGGGTATTTGGTTACGCGACCGCGGAAGTGACCCTTCGCATCTGGGGCTAATTGTAAATATCTTACCCGGATTAAGGATATTATTTTCATCAATTGAACATTTTATTTTTTTCATCATCTCAACTCCGGGAATGCCGGCAGCCTGTTCAAGGAATTGTTTTTTTGATAGACCGGTACCATGTTCTCCGGTAATTGTACCGCCTAATTTTATAGCTTCATTAAAAATAAAATCAAATGCTTTATGCGCTTTGACAATTTCAGAATTTTCTCTTTCATCCGTCAAGCAAGTGGGATGAAGATTACCATCGCCGGCATGACCGAAATTTCCGAATATAACATCAAATTTCTTTGCAGCTTCGGTAACTTTCTCGATCATAACCGGGAGTTCACTCCTGGGGACAGTCGCATCTTCGAGAATTGTAGTGGGCTTTTTCCGAGCCAATGCGCTAAAGGCGCTTCTTCGGGCAGTCTTTAAGAGCATAGCTTCCGAAAAATCAGCCGCCATTCGGATAAAAGAAGCATTATTTTTTTTCAAAATATTTGTAACTGTTTCGGCATCTTCCTGCACAATACTTCCTCTGCCGTCAACTTCAATTAAAAGAACTGCCTCACTGCTTCTGGGCAATCCGATTCTTGTATAATCTTCAACGCAGTTGATTGTTATATTATCTAAAAATTCCATCATACTAGGGACAATATGAGTTGAAATGATATCAGCAACTGCATTTCCGCTGTCTAATAATTTATCGAAATAAGCAAGCAGGGTAATTGATTTTGCGGGCAGCGGAATCAGTTTTAGTAAGACCTTAGTAATAATGCCGAGAGTGCCTTCACTTCCTACGATAAAATCTCTAAGGTTATATCCGGCTACATCCTTCATATTTTTACCTCCTGTTTTAAGCAGGTCCCCGT
>JAJXTM010000009.1 GCA_021783875.1 Bacteroidota bacterium | reverse complement strand
TCTCCCATGTAACCGACAACATGACCCGCTGCTCTTAAAGACTGAATAACTTTCTCCTTTTGAACAGGTGAAAGTTTCGCAAATACGTTTGACTCTTCAACAACCTTTGAAAATTCTGAATCAGTTAGATTAATTAAATCATTTCCGGTAATAATTTTATCGATATGAAGACCAACATCATTGCAAACTTTTTTGGTAACTAACGCATTATCACCCGTTAATATCTTTACTTTTACTCCAACATGCTGTAAACTTGCAATAGCTTGTGCAGCAGAATCTTTTGGCGGGTCAAAGAAGGCTATATAGCCTAATAATATCATATTAGATTCGTCAGCAACCGTAAACGTAGTTTTTGCCTGCGGAAATTCTCTATATGCTATTGCCAGTACTCTATAACCTTCATTATTTAAATCCTCAACATCTTCATATAAATCATCATGAATCATTTGTATCAATGGGTATACTTCATCATCTACCTGATAGAAACTGCAAATTGAATAAATCTCTTCTACAGCTCCTTTACATATAAGAACATGATCGCCTTCATATTGAACTGCCACTGACATCCTTCTTCTCTGAAAATCAAAGGGCAGCTCATCAACCAATTGACATTTTGACTTAACATTTAACTCTATATGGCTTATTACAGCTCGATCGAGAAGGTTTTTCAGCCCGGTTTGGTAAAAACTATTCAGGTAAGCATATAGTAACACATCTCCGCTTTCTTTACCCGTTATATCAACATGCTTTTCAAGAATTACGCGGTCCTGAGTTAATGTTCCCGTTTTATCAGTGCAGAGAATATCAATAGCTCCAAAATTCTGAATAGAGGTAATCTGCTTTACAATTACTTTTTTCTTAGACATAATTAAAGCACCTTTTGCAAGGTTAACTGTAACAATCATAGGAAGCATTTCAGGAGTCAACCCTACTGCAACTGATAATCCAAATAAAAGTGCTTCTACCCAATCACCTTTTGTCAAACCTATAATTAAAAAGACAGTAAAAACCATGACAACCATAAAACGAATCATTAGCCAAGTAAAAGACTTTATGCCTATGTCAAAACTAGTCTTAGGTCTATTTTCAATAAGTCGCTCCGAAATAGATCCGAAATAAGTATGAATTCCGGTATTTACAACTATTCCCTTCGCTGTTCCGCTTAATACATTACTTCCCTGAAAACAAGCATTCTGCAATTCAAAAACAAAATTGCTAGTTAAAGCCTGTGGCTCAGATTTTTTTTCGATTGGAAGTGATTCGCCTGTCAAAACAGATTGGCTCACATAAAAATCTTTAACAACCATTAAACGAATATCTGCCGGGATAATCGACCCTGCCTGGAGAAGAATTATATCTCCCGGTACAACATCAGAAATCGGGATTTCAACTTCCTTTCCGTCCCTTAATGCTAGAGCATGAGATTGAACTCTTTTCCCCAAAGCTTCAACTGCGTTTCCGCTCTTCCGGTCTAATACAAATGATAAACCCACACTTAACAATACCATACCACCTACAACAAATGCAGACTTGATATCATCCATCAGCCCTGAAATAATTGCAATTATTAAAAGTTGTATAACCAATGGGCTCTTGCAACGATTATATACATCCTGCCAAATGCTGATCTTTTTTGTGTGAGCTAATACATTTTTTCCATACTCGTCTAATCTTTCTTCTGCTTGCTTGGATGTAAGTCCGATTTCAATACTTTCAAGCTTGGAAAGATTATCTAGTACAGAAATTTTGCACATGTCAATTAGCTTCTGTTCATCTAAAGTAGCGCTATGAGGTGTCTTAGCTTCTTTAGTAAACAATGAAGGAGATATTTTGGAAAAAATTGATTTTGCCATTTAAACTTCTCTCGTTTAATCTTTTGAAAAATTATTAAATATTTAGAAAACGAACAGAGAAAAGTAATAGATTTGCAATAAATGGATGAAAAAAAGGAAAAATTTCATAGTAACCTCCAAAATTTTAATCTCTCGGAGATTTACCAAAGGAAATTTTAAATGGTTAGTCCCAAGAGAAGATTATTCTAATATAGTTAAAATTACAAGTGCCAGGCTCGTCAGAGTCTCGCATTTTAGTCCTCTTAAATTGTTATAAATTCTTTTAGTAAAAGTAAATAATTAGTATCAAACTTAAAAATTAATAAAAACCAGGCATATTATATTTTTGCTTTAATAGATTTTTCAATTGACTTCATTGCATGGTTCATTAAAATTTCATGCACGTCAATTTTTTTATCTTTTTCGTTGCATTGGCATAAATGATAGCTCATATCCGAATAAAGTTCGCTAGAATTTGAATTGTCTTTCAATGAAAACTTCAATAATATTTTTTCAATTTCATTTTTTAATTCCGCGTTTTCTATTGGGAAAATAATTTCAACACGTCTATCTAAATTTCTTTGCATCATATCGGCGCTGCTAAGGTAGATCTCTTTATTTCCTTTGTTATAAAAATATAACACGCGACTATGCTCAAGAAATCTACCAACAATGCTAATTACTTTAATATTCTCGCTCAAATTAGGTACATTTGGGACAAGACAGCATATTCCTCTAATAATTAATTTAATTTTAACTCCTGCATTTGATGCTTCATACAAACTGCTAATGATTACTGGATCAACTAATGAATTTAGTTTAAGAACTATTTCGCCTACGCTTCCTGATTTTACATTTTCAATTTCCCGCATTATTAGAGCAAATACTTTATCTCTCATATTAATAGGAGCAACAATAAGTTTATTAAATTCTGTTTGCTTTGAATAACCAGTTAAATAATTAAAAATATCAGAGACATCTGTACAAATTTCTTCATTGCAAGTAAACAACCCAAAATCAGTATAAAGTTTTGCCGTTGTCGCATTATAATTACCGGTAGAAAGGTGAACATATTTCTTAACTCCTTCAGCTTCCCTTCTGACAACTAAGGTCATTTTGGCATGAGTTTTCAATCCAACTAAGCCGTAAACAACATGTACTCCTACCTTTTCTAATTCCCTAGCCCAAAATATATTATTCTGCTCATCAAATCGCGCTTTTAACTCGACAAGAACAGCAACTTGTTTATCGCGTTCGGCAGCTTCAATTAAATATTTAATTATGGGTGAATCGGTGCCAACACGGTATAAGGTTTGTTTGATAGCTAATACCTCAGGATCTCTTGCTGCCTCCTTGATAAAATCAATGACTGGACTAAATGAATGATATGGATGATGTAGCAAAATATCCTGTTTTCGTATTGTTGAAAAAATATTTTCATCCTCGTCAAAGATTTTAGGAATAACTGGATAAAATGGCTTTAATTTTAGTTGGTGTGCAGATAAATCATAAAGAGTTATTATATCACTTAAACCAAGAGGACCATCAAAAACATGCACATCCTCTCTTTTGATCTGTAGATTTTCCATTAAAGTTTCAAGCATAAATTCAGGCATTTGCTTTTCAACTTCGAGCCTTACTACAGTTCCAAATCTTCTTTGGCGAATATTTTCTTCTATTACACTTAAAAGGTCATCAGCTTCATCTTCTTGTAATTCAATATCCGTATCGCGAGTTATTCTAAAACGGTGTGCTTCCAATACTTCCATACCTGGGAAAAGAAGATTTAGATTAAATTTCAATAAATCCCCAAGCCAGACAAATTTAGCACAAAATGAACCATTTGAAAGCACCTTTTCCGTTGGAGATATAATCTGGTCTATTTGCATTAATCGAGGTAAAATATTAGGTACTTTTACGCGAGCAAAATGATTCTCACCATTTGGCTTTTTTACAAATATTGCTAAACTTAGGCTCAAGTTTGAAATATATGGGAATGGCCTCCCGGGATCAAAAGCCAATGGGGTTAGTACCGGAAAAATTTCCTTTTTAAAATAAGCAGTCAATGCTTCACGTTCAGTATTGGATAATGTAATGTAATCTACAATATCTATTTTTTGTTCTCTTAAAGCAGGGACTACTTCGTTTTGCCACAAATCCATAGCTTGCTGAAGCATCGGGCGAAGAATTTTTTCTATTTTTTGCAATTGTGCTTGAGGAGTTAACCCATCAATAGTTGGTTCAGATACATTAGCGGCTATTTGTTCCTTTAATCCGGATATCCGGATCATATAAAACTCATCCAAATTTGAATGAAAAATTGAAATAAATTTAATTTTCTCAAGTAATGGGAGCTCAGGATTTAGAGCTTCATGCAAAACTCTTCTATTAAATTCAATCCAACTCAAATCTCTATTGAAAAAGTTTTTAGGATTATTATATTTTTTTAATACTTCTTTAGAATTCATATTAATAGTCTTAATTAAAGATTATGAATATAAGACAATTTTAGATTTTTTTCCTTGCCATTCGGAAGCATAATTTTGATAATTATTGATTTTGGTGAGCCTAAGCAATATAGTGTTTTCTTAATTAAGGTTGCTTTTGATTATACTCTAAATTGATATATAATAGGAATAATACATTTGAATATTTCTTTGAGTAATTTTTAAGGAACTTTTTACACTTATGAAACATTTTTTAATTTTAATCAAATATATTGCGCCATTAGAAAAAATAGATCTAATATTATCGGAACATAGAAATTTTTTACAATCTGGATACGATAAAAATATTTTATTGTTATCTGGCCCAAACATTTCTCGAACTTCCGGAATTATTCTTGCTCGTAGTAATTCACTCGAAGAAATCAAAAAGTTTTTCGCATTTGATCCATATTTGTTAAATAACCTTGCTTTATATGAATTTATTGAATTCGTTCCTGTAAAACATCAAGGTTTTTTAAAAGAATGGATTGATGGCAAATAATTGTTTTAATTTGTCTCATAATAATTCATTTCTTAATAAAATCCCAAAATGATTTAACAGTATATTTTATACATACTAAGATTTTTATTAAAATTGTTTTTTTTTAATAAAATCACAACTTCTGAAATAGATTTTTTTAAAGATGTTATTTCTTTAATGGCACAGCATTTGGCAATTAGTTTCTAAAGTTAAAAGTGAAAGAACAATGACAGAAAAAAATAGAGTTAGTACTGTCTTAATTGATGATGATTTAAATTCCCGGAAATTGCTAAATATTCTACTTAAAAAATTCCCCAATATTGAGGTAGTTGGCGAAGCTGCAAGTCTCACAAAGGCTATTGATATAGTTCAAGAAAAGAAACCTGATAGTGTATTCTTGGATATTTGTCTTGGTAATAATAGTGGTTTTGATTTGGTTAACAAAATTTCTCCTGATTCAAAAGTTATTTTTATTAGCGCATTTGATGACTATGCTATAAGAGCCTTTAAAGTTAATGCTTTAGACTATTTAAAAAAACCCATCGATTATGAGAGACTTTCTATTACAGTAAAAAGGTTAATATCGAATGCAACTGAAAATAAAAAATCATTAAAAGATAATGATACGAAAGATTCTGAATATGGTATAAATGAAAAAGAAACTGATGAATTAAGTGATATTCTAGAAGAGGAAGATGATTATTCAGGAAACGAATCAGAAAAAGATTCAATTAATTTCGACCCTAAGATTCCAAAGAAAAAACTATTTGATTATGATGACCGAATATTTATTTCCTTCGATAATCTTGCACGTTTTATAAAAATAAGCTCTATTGAATGCATTACAGCAGAAAAGGATTATTCCTACGTTTATATTTCAGGAGCTAAAAGAGTTTTGGTTTTGCGTTCTATGGTGGAATGGGAAGAAAGATTGCCTAAGAAAAATTTTGTTAGAATTCACCGATCGACAATTGCAAATCTTGAATATATAGAAAAAGTCGAAAAATGGTTCAACTCATCTTACCTAGTTTTTGTTCAGAATATACAAGAACCATTCCAGATGAGCCGTAGATATGCTACAAAATTAAAGGAACGTTTTAAATAGGGACTAAGAAATATTATCCTTATCTATTTCTTTAACAAGATTTAAATTACTAGCAAATTGTTTGGCAAAATTTTCAATCAATTGAGCTATCTCATTATTTTGGGTCGCACGTCTATAAGTATCCGCCATTTTTGTTAACATTTGGAAGAAATGAATATTCATATCATCAACTAACATTTCTTTTGTCCACAAATCTATAGCTAATGTTGATTTTTCATTTATATCCCATAAGGAGATCATAAGAGTGCTGCTGCTTTTTTTCCCTTCAAAACCAGCATCTGAAGCTTCCCACTCAATCTTTTCAGGCATTTTATTATCATCAAGTTCTATTGAAAAATCTATTTTAGATATTTTTGACATAATATTCTCATTTTTTTTACAATATTAATCAATAGAATTGATAAACATTATGATACAGGTCTACAAATGTTTATTGAAAAATCATTAAGAAATTTAATACGTTTAATATTCCTCAAAGTATTTACTCTAATTATAACGAAAGTTAAATTGTCTAGTAAAATATTTTTGATTATAATTTGACTACAAAAAGGAATTTAATGAGAAAAGTGATTCCAATTCTAACATTAATAATTTTAATTTTTAGTTCTATTTTAAAATTAGAAGCTCAATCTAAAATAAATTTTGGAGGATCTTTAGGCGGTGGATTTATTAGCGGCAACCTACCTTCGGTCGGGAGTTTATCAACTTCTCTCTTTGTTGAAGTGAATACACAAAATATTTTTGGTTTTGACAGTAGAGTAAGTTTTATATTTATTTCAGATTTTAACCGATTATTTCCTCGTGCAAGTTTTCAATATTATCCTTTTCTTAAAGGGTTATCATTTAAAGGAATAGTTTATCAAAAAGCATCAAATTTATTTTACATTGAAGAAGGAATCGGGCCATTGATTCTAAATGACAGGTCTTTAGTAGACTTAAATAGATGGAATTATGGAATAGTTTTTTCAATAGCAGCAGGGACCAATTTTGGGAATCCCATTTCAATAATACATTTGAGCGCCGGTATCGAATATGGATTAACCTTTACAAACACTGATGTAAAATATTCTTCTTTTTATGTTCAGGCACAAATTTATTTATAAAAATATTTAATTGTTTTCTTTTTATTTGTTATCGGATTTAGGAATTTGTCCGCCCCAGTGAGCAATTGGATTAGCGATTAAGACTTCAGACAATCCATTATCAGTGCCTATCCACAAATTCGTACCATCAAAAAATAAAGCGGTAATTTTTGAAGATTGAATCCTGATTTCATTTAAATCTATTATTGTTATATCTTCATTCAATCGATTCAACATAATTAAGCCTTTGCCGTAATCCTTTTTTTCTTTCTTTTTAAAATTATAGACCCCAGCAAAAATATCATTACCGACTCTTGCCATACAATAGACACCATTTGCTGGTAACCCATCCTTTTGAGAAATTCTTTGCCAATTATGACGTCTATTAAACTTATAAATTCCACCTAAATTGAATTTCGGATTATCTTCAGTGATAAACTCATCAGTCGCAATCCAAATATTTTCCGAATCGAAAACAAAATCAGAAACTGAAACAGATTGCCCCTCATCATTAAATCCTCCTTCCTTATTGTTAATATAAGACCAAGCTCGTTTATCTTCTATATTTGAATTCATATTAAAAATATGGGTCCCGGATTCGGAACCGAACCACACAAGACTATCCCCATCCAATTTAATAGACTTGATATTATTTGACTTTGAATCATTATCTATCATCAAAGAATGATCTATATATCTTTGTTTTCCAACTTCAAGCATCGTTATATTTTCAAATCTTCCAATCCAAAGGACATTGGATTTAGGATTATAGCATAAAGAGCGAATCCAATTCCCCATTTCTCCGCCTAATGAAAATTTTCTTTTACGCCATTCATTTCGTTTTAAATCTAAGATATATAAACCATCAGCTGATCCTGCCCAAACATAATCTTTATTCGCTGCAATACAATAAAAAAAATTATTATCCAGATTTTTATTGGTAGTTGAATAATTAAACCAAGAATTTTCTTTTATAGAATATTTGTAAAGACCTTGACCATAAGTAGATACCCATATATCCTCACCGGATTTGACAATTGCAGTTACATTTGCACCATCGAGGTAATTTTCTGACTTAATTTTTGGAAAGACACAAAAAGCAGTAAATAAAAATAAAAAGAATACCCAATTACGAATCATATATAATCAATAGCTCTCATCTTCGGAAGGAAAATTCTTTCCTTTTACATCATCAATATAATTTTTAACTGCTATAGTGATTTGGTCAGCCAATTTAGCATAATGACGCACAAATCGAGGATGAAAGTCAACATTTAGTCCTAACATATCGGGGGTGACCAAAATTTGTCCGTCGCAATGTACTCCAGCTCCGATTCCAATTGTTGGTATTTTAAGATTATTTGTAATTCTTTCAGCTAGAGAAGAAGGAATCTTTTCCAAAACGATAGCAAAAGCTCCTGCTTGTTCAATAGCTTTTGCATCATTAAATATTTCCTCGGCTTCGGTAAAATCTTTACCTCGTTCTCTATAGCTTCCAAATTTATGAATACTCTGAGGAGTTAAGCCAATATGACCCATAACAGGAATTCCGGCATCAGTAATTTTTTTAACAGTTTCAGCAATATGAATACCGCCTTCAAGTTTTACAGCACCGGCAGATGTTTCTTTAAGAATCCTGCCGGCATTTCGGAAACCTTCATCAACACTAAGCTGATAGGACATAAATGGAAGATCAACCACTATCATCGCCCTTGTTATTGCTCTGCAAACTGCTTTAGTATGATAAATCATTTCATCCATAGTTACTGGTAGAGTAGTATCATTACCTTGAAAAACATTTCCTAGAGAATCTCCAATTAAAATAACGTCGATCCCTGCTTCTTCGAGAATTTTTGCGGTTATAAAATCATAAGCCGTAAGTGCTGAAATTTTCTTATTGTTTTTTTTAAGCCAGGAAAGTGTTAAAGTTGTAACACGTTTAATTTCTTTTTCACTACTCATAATGTTTCATAAAAATTTATTGATTGCTAATATTATTTTTTATTCGATAATTGTTTTTATTTCAACTTCTTCCATATCGATCTTGAAATATTCTTCAAACCCCTTAGTAATAGAGAACTCTAAACCTTTATAATTAATTTCAGTTCCTAGAATGGAGTTTAAATCAGTAGTTGTTGCTTCAATTTCAGCTAATACAGGGGATAAATTTTCTTGAGAAATATTTAGGTAATTTATAACTTTCTTATGAAATCCCCCGCACAAAATTGAACCGTGTTGTAAAATTACATTTCCAAATTTTCTTTGGGCACTGCCTACAAGTTTTTTTCCAGAATATTTAATTTCACTTTTTGCTGAAAAGGCAAAACAAATAGAGCTAATTTCTTCTTTATATAATTTATTGAAATCTGCTTGAGTCTCCTCTAATTCAACTAGGGATAATTTTTCATCGTATAGATGAAGTCCATTCTTAATAGCATTATTAATTTCATGATAGATATTCCTGGCTGAGGATTTAAGATTAATGGGGAATATTACTGAATAAGTTAATTCTTCAGAATGAAGAATTGCTCTACCGCCTGTTGGTCTTTTAACCAAATCAATTCCATCAAGATGAGCTTTTTCAATATTCAAAGAATCAAAAGTTTGATTTGCTCCGATTGAAATACAATATGGACTCCATTTATATAGCCTAAAATAACCCTTATTATAATTTGAATTCTTGGCAAGAGCAATATCAATGTCCATGTTATTTTGACCGTTTGAAAAACCTGAATTTAGGAAATACCATTTCATTTGCCTATTAAACCTCTTTTACTTCTTTCAAGAAATTCTAATACTTGTTTGACAAATATATTTTCACCCAATTCATTCGTAATTATTTTTTTTGCTTGAGAAATATTTAATGAATTATCATATAAATAATTATAAGTTTTTTTCAGAGTCAGTATATCATCGTTAGAGAAACCTCTTCTCCGCAAACCAATAATATTTAAACCGCTAAATTTTAATGGTTCTGCAGCGGTAAGAATAAATGGAGGGACATCCTGGGTAACACGAAACCCTCCTCCAACCATTGCATGCTGACCGACAATACAAAATTGATGAACCGGAGTCATTCCTCCAATAATTACCCAATTTTCTATTGTCACATGCCCAGCAATCTGAACACCATTTGCAAGGATACAATTATCACCTACAGTAGTATCATGAGCTACGTGAGAATAAGCCATTAATAAACAATTTTTGCCAATACTTGAAAATCCTGTTTCCTTCGTTCCTCTATGAAGGGTTACAAACTCATGAATAACAGTATCATCACCAATATAAAAGTAAGATTGTTCGTTACCGAATTTTAAATCTTGCGGAGTATGAGCAATAGAAGCACCTTGATTAATTTTAACACGCTCACCAATTCTAGCACCGTTATATACAACGGCATGCGGACCAATGTAGCTATCATTTCCAATTTCAACATCATCTTCAACAATAGCAAAAGGAGAAATAATTACATTATTTCCGATATTTGCTTTTTTACTTACAATTGCGTTTGGATGAATAATAGTCATCTTAGTAATAAGAATTTAATGTTTATAAATTATCATTTTACTCCCGATTGACAATTGCAGCCATAAACTCTGCTTCAGCTACAAGTATCTCATTGACATAAGATTTGCCTGACATCATTACAACTTTATTTTTTTTATTAGTTAAAATTACCTCCATATAAAGTTGATCTCCAGGTAAAACAGGTTTTCTAAATTTAGCATTATTTATTTGCATAAACATTACCAGCTTCTTTTCTGGATCTGGAAAGGAATTTAGAAGAAGTACACCACCAGTTTGTGCCATTGATTCAATAATTAAAACTCCGGGCATAACTGGTTGCCCCGGAAAATGCCCTTGAAAAAATGGTTCGTTAATAGAAACCGATTTTATACCAATAACTTTTTTATCTAAATCAAGATGAACAATTCTGTCTACTAATAAGAATGGATACCTATGAGGCAAAATTCTTTGAATTGCATTGGTATCAAAGATAACACCTTCTTTTTTTACAAACTGAAATTTCTTAACTAATTTCTTTTGTTGATATAGTTTCCTTACTTGCTTTGCAAATTCAACATTAGCTTTATGGCCAGGTCTTGCTGCTAAGATTTGTGCTTTAATTGGAGCTCCTATAAGCGCAAAATCTCCGAGCAAGTCTAATAGCTTATGTCTAACAGGTTCATTTTTAAACCTTAATTTTTTATTGTTAAGAATTCCATTTGCTCCAATTATAACATTCTCAATTATTCCTAATTTCTTTCTTAATCCATCTAACTCTAATTCGTCGGAGTTTCTATCAACAATAACTACAGCATTATCAATATCCCCGCCTTTAATCAAACCTGCGTCAGCTAATTTTTCAACCTCACTCAAGAAGCAAAAAGTTCTAGCTGGTGCAAACTCTGTAATGAATTCTTTTTCAAGATCAAATAACCCTGTATGCTGACTTCCTAATGCGGGATTTTGATAATCAACCATGACAGTAGCTCGATAATCATCAAGCGGAAGCGCTACAATATCTATCTGATTTTCTTCATTATGGTAGGTTACAGTTTGATCGATAATTAAGTAATCTTTAGGTGAATTTTGCTGAACAAACTCAGCTTTTAGTAATTGTTCCACATAAGGAAGAGCACTTCCATCACCAACTGGGGGTTCGATTCCGTTTAGCTCAATTATAATATTGTCTATTTGAAGTCCGACAATTGCGGCTAAAACATGCTCAACGGTATGAACTTTAGCTTCGCCTATTCCCAAAGTTGTGCCTCTAGAAACATCAACTACATTATCAGCAGTTGCAGGAATTTCAGGTGAACCGCCTAAATCAACTCTAATAAATTTTATTCCATAATTTTCAGATGCGGGTCTAAAAGTCATAGTACAGGATGTCCCTGTATGCAATCCGATTCCGGACATAGAAACAGGTTTAGCAATAGTTCTTTGTAGTTCTAACATCTATAAATTCCGATTTATTAAAAATTAAATAATGGCTAATATGATTTTTAAAATAGTTATACAAGATAAGAAATACAACTAAACTTTTATTCTAATATTCAGATTATTTCCTATTTCCCCTTAATACGATTCATTTCTTCTTCCAAATCTTTAATTTTATTTTCAAGCTGAACTATTCTTTCAACATAATCAGGTAAATTTCGCATGTGAGCTTCTAGTTTAAGTGAAGTTCTAAATTCCTTTGCAGGAGAACCAAAATATTGACCTGGTTTTGTAATAGTTTTGGAAATACCTGATTGAGCCATAACAATAACATTATCAGAAGTTTCTATATGACCAACAATTCCAACCTGACCAGCTAATATATTATGATTACCGATTTTCGTGCTACCTGAAATTCCTGTTTGTGCGGATATTACAGTATCTTCTCCTACAATAACATTATGAGCAATTTGCACGAGATTATCAATTTTAACACCTCTTTTAATTATTGTTGCACCTAATGCTGCTCTATCAATTGTAACGTTTGCACCAATTTCTACATCGTCTTCAATAATTACTATCCCAATTTGAGGAATCTTTTGATATACATTTTTTTCATCAGTAAAAAAACCAAAACCATCAGACCCGATTACTGTTCCAGCATGAATAATTGACCTTTTCCCAATTTTACATTTTTCCCTAATACTAACATTTTGAAAAATCAAAGAATCATCATCTATTTCAATTTCATTCAATAAAACTGTATTGTGGTATATTTTTACATTGTTGCCTATTTTACACCCTTTAGAAATTACTACATTTTTACCGATTGCAACGTTGCTACCAATTTTAGCTGTTGAATGTATAAAAGCTGTAGAATCAATTCCCTCCAAGGGAAAACTAGGTGAAAAATAATTATTTAAAATATTGAAAAACGCTTTATTAGGGTCTGCAACTTCAATGTATGCGATATCTTTTCTAGTTTTATTAAAACCAATTTTTACAAGAATAGCAGAAGCTTTAGTTGAAGCAAAATATTTTTGATAAGAAGGAAGATAAAGAAAGGTCAAGTCACCTTCTTTAGCTTCTTCAATTCTTGCAAGATTATTTATAATAATATCCGAATCGCCTATTAAATTGCCATTAATTAGATTCGCGGCTTCAGTTAATTTAAAGCTCATTTTTTATAATTTATTGTAATTTAAGTTTATCCATTACCAAAGAAGTAATATCATACTTATCTTTTGCAAATAGGATATAATTTTCAACACTTCTATCAAATACAAAGTCTAGGTCTTCTTGTTTAGCGATATCTTGAATAGCGTTAAAAACCTTATTTTGAATAGGCTTCATAAGTTCATTTTGTTTTTGAAATAATTCTCCATTTGTGCCAAATTTTTTTGTACGAAAATCATCTATTTGCTTTTCAATCTTATTAATTTCTGACTCTAATTCATTTTTAGTTTGTTCAGTCATAATTAATTTTCTTCTATCATAATCATCTTGTTTAGCTTTTTTGTCCGATTCCATTTTACTTAGTTCAAGCTGCCAATCTTTAATTAAGCCATCTAGTTTTAAATGAGCATCTTGGGCATCCGGTAGTTTATTCAAAATTGTTTTAGAATCAACATAGCCAATTTTCAATTGACCAAATGATATTTTGGGAAAAAATAAGAGGGAAATAATAATAAATATATAAATTCGAGTTTTCATTTTAACTCCATAATCATATTAGCTAACAAAATAATTTACAAAGAGTATAAAATTTTGACATCATCCTCTTATATAGTATTAAAAAGAATATCCCGATTAATAAATCGGGATTTAAATTATTAGTTTTCAATAAATCAGAAAATTTTATTTAACGTCAGTTTTAAGCTTGTCTAATACTTTATAAGTAATATCGAAAGCAGGATCGGCATAAAGAAGTACTACATCGCCGGCCTTATCAAAAACAAATTTCATTGCCTCCTGCTTTGCAACTTCTTGAATTGCCTTATAGATTTTATTCTTTACAGGGGTGAAAATTTTATCTTGCATTTTATATATTTCACCAGTGCCTTGAGCAAATTTCTCTTTCTGGAAGTCTAGTATAGAATTTTGCTGAGCTATTAATTTTTGTTGTTCAAGTTGTTTTTTATTATCCGGCATTGTGTTTGCTTGTTTTTGATAGTCTTCAAGTGCTTGCTGATAGTCAGCTTTAAGACTATCTAAATGGGATGACCATTTATTTGTCAATGCATCTAGATCACCTTGAGCCTTTATTGCTTCCGGTAGTTGATTTAATATTAATTGGGAATCGACATAACCAATTTTCTGTGAAGTTTGCGCAAACAATAAATTTCCGCACAATAATAACGTAGCCAGTACAAATAGATATTTTCTCACTGTTTTACCTCTAAATATATTGTTAATAAAAATTAGAAACCCTTACCAAACTGAAAATGAAACAACCAAGCAGGATCTTTGCCATTAACTGCTTTTCTATCAAAACCATATCCCAAATCAAAACCTATCAAACCAATAGGATTAATTAAAATTCTAGCGCCAACTCCAGCTGATCTTCGGAGACTGAACAAATCAGTAGTCAAGATATCATTATAAACATTTCCAGCTTCAACAAATGTCAGCAAATATAAAGGAACCGGGTCTAAAGTAACAGCAAATCTTAACTCTGTTGTAAATCTTGCCATGACCCTTCCACCTATAACATTCCCATATGCATCTACCGGTCCAATAGATCTATCGTCATAACCACGTAAAGGAGTTGTGGCGATAACCAATCCATTTCCTCCCATAAAAAACTTTTCAAAAGGATTAATTTTTAGTTTTGTAGCATCATCCAACTCATGTATATAACCCATGTCTGCAACCGAATAAAGAACTATACGATTAGTATTTAATAAATTATTATACCACTCAGCGGTAAAAGTAACTTTATAATAGTTAACATCACCTGGAAGAAATGGACCTCCCGATAGCTGTCCGTCAAGTACAACTGAAGAACCACGCGATGGAAATATTGGGTTGTCAATATCTTTTCTGGATATTGTTGCACCTAATGTATATTGATGTGTAATTCCTTGTGCATAAGTTCCCTGCCCGTTTATAACATCATTGTATTGATAGCGAAGCATACCTTGCACATTAAAATAATCGTCAGGCCATTTTAATCGTCTGCCAACCGTCATTGTAATACCGCTTTGTTGAAGATCGTAGATATATTGTTGCCTTGTATCGAAAAGGTTAAATCCTAAAAGAGTTGGTGTATCCATCAGCCATGGTTCTGTAAAACCTAGAGAAAAGGTTCTATAGTAATTACCTACACCAAACTGCCAATTGAAACTTAATATTTGCCCCCCTCCTAAAGAGAACGGGTGATCTAAAGCGAAATTAGATAATGTCACGCCTATTGACCCGCTAAAACCAAAGCTACCGCTATAACCAACAGAGGCATTTAAGTAATCACTTGATTTTTCCACAACATTAAATAATACATTAACAGTACTGTCATTTTGAAATGAAGTCCCTATTCCATCAGCACCATATAATTTCTCAGCATCAAAATATTTTAAGTTCGCTAGTTGCTGAATACTTCTTAAAAGCAATCCTTTATTAAAAAAATCACCAGGGACAGTGTAAAGTTCTCTTCTAATGACCTTGTCTTCAGTTTTATCATTTCCGGCAATACTAACTTTTCCGATTTTAAATTGATTTTTTTCATCTAAACGAATATTTACATCTATTGAATCGCCAAGGACCTTGTTCTCAGTAGTTTGTAAATTAAAAGTTAGGTAACCTGCATCAAGATAAAGCGAAGAAATATCTGTTTGATCTTTATTTCCTTTTAAATTCTGTTCGAATTTTTCATAATTGAAAATGTCTCCTTTTTTAAAACCCAATCTTTCATTTAATAACATTTCAGGAAAAATTGTATTGCCTTCCCAAACAATATTTCTAATTCGATATTGAGGTCCTTCATAAAGCTTTATTAAAATTTTTAAATCTTTATTATGATTATAATATATCAGTGAATCTGAAAGAATTTGGGCATCCCTGTAACCATGTTTCTGATAAAAGTTTACAATTAATTTTTTATCGGAATCAAATTTTTTAGGATCAAATTTATTGCCTTCCCAAAATTTCCACCACACTGCTTCCTTTGTATCTTCCATGGCACCTTTTAGATCGCTGCTTGGAAAATCCTTATTACCTACAAAATCAATCTCCCTGATAATAACTTTTGCATTTTCTTTTATCTTTATTACAAGTAAGATTCTATCTTTTATCTTATCAATAAGGTTAATATAAGTTTGATCATTCAAATCATATTTAACAGTATATTCTTCTGAGAGATTTTTTTCATTGCGCCAAATAACATTTATTGATTTTTTTGTCGTATCAGCCGTATAATAGATATAATGTTCAATATTTACTTCAGAGTTTAAATAACCATCTTTTCCGTATAGGGCAAGAATTGCTTCTTTAATTCTAGATTCTTCTTGAGGTTTTAATATTTGCCCCCTTATCAAATTTATTTTAGCATCAAGATCACTTGTACTTTCTTCATCATTTCCCATAATTACAAGTTTTTCAAACCTTGGGTACTCACTGACATGAATAACAAGAAAAACTCCATCTGAAATTTGTTTATCAATCAAGATTTGAACATCAGAAAAAATGTTCAATGACCACAACTGCTTAATAGCATTCATTGTCTGATCACCGGGAATTTGAATTTCATCACCTATCTTTAATCCGCTGCTCGCAATTATTGTAGAAGCGTCAGCAGATTTATTTCCTTGAACTGAAATGCCTAATATTTTAAGACTCGTGCGAGTAGTTTGCGCATATATAAAAAACGGCAAAAAGGAAAACAATATGATATAAAAGTAACTAAGCGATTTCTTTGGGGAGGTTTGCAGCATTCTTTAAGCCTTTGTCGTTCTTGATTAGTTGTTCACTTACTCTGCCGAATCTTCGTTCTCTTGTTTGAAAGCTCTTAATCGCCTGATACAAATGCTTACGATTAAAGTCGGGCCAATAAACTTCTGAAATATAAAATTCAGTGTAGGCAATTTGCCATAATAAAAAATTACTAACTCTAAATTCTCCACTGGTTCTAATAAGCAAATCCGGATCGGGAATATTTTTAGTTGTTAGGTTTTTTGAGAAAATTATTTCATCGATATCATCAGTTTTTAATTCTCCTTCAGCAACCAACTTAGAAATGGATTTGACTGCTTCCAATAATTCCCACCGACCGCTATAGCTTAATGCAAGATTCAAAGTCATTCTATTATTATTTTTTGTCTTTTCAATAGCTTCATTTAATTCTTTTTGTACTTCAAAAGGTAATGATTTTACATCACCTATTGTAGTAAGTCTTATGTTATTTTTATTCAATTCTATACATCTATCTTTTACGCTTCTTAAAAGTAACCTCATTAAAGTAGAAACTTCATCTTTAGGTCTATTCCAATTTTCAGTTGAAAAGGTAAAAAGAGTTAGATATTTTACACCTAATTGGGCACAAGCTTCAGTAATTTCCTGCACCGTGTCAACACCTATCTTATGTCCAGCCACACGTGGCAGTCCTTTTCCCCTAGCCCATCTACCATTGCCATCCATTATTATTGCAATATGGATAGGTATTTCACCAGAATTTTTTAATGCATCTTGCAGTTTTTTATCAGATTCAGATTGAGATTTACCCAAATTTATTCCTAAAAATTGAAAAAGCGTGTAAAATTAACCTTATGTACATTTAATGTCAAGGTAAGTAAATTGATTATTAAAATACTTAAGAATAAAAAAGAAATAAGTGTTAGAATATTACATTCTTTTAGGAAAATTGAAAGGTAAAAAGAATTGGAATTTTATTATCAGAAGTTTTGATAATAAAAGAAGTCAATAAATCGCTTAAGAAAACAAAATTCTTTCCTTTTCTATAGAATTGCTTCTATGAAGAGAATTATTATGATCAAGCGGTATTAAACGTATACTATTTCGTGCTTCTGGAGATAGAAGTTTAATCATTGATTTAAGCCTTGAAAATAATTCAATATTAATTCCAACAAAAAGATTAACTTTCTTATTAGTAAATTTGGTTTGTCGCGTTGCTAAGTAAGTTAGCTTTTCCAAAAGGTTGGGGTTTCTAAAATCATCATCTGATAGTATTAGTCCAATAGCATAATTGTCTCTCTGTTTTGCTATAATATCTACTTCAAAATTCCCAATTTTTGCCGGTTCCGGTAAATAAGTACCGAATCTTCTACTTATAGTTAAATAACCTTGTTTCCAAAACTGATCAATAAGTCTATCGACAACTTTTCTTTTTTCAATCATAAAAATCACTTAATTTTTAATTAATAATAATTGGAATTACAGGAGAAAACCTCAGATTATTTAAAATTTTGATATTCGTAATCTTTTCATATTCAAATTTCTTTATTTCGCTTGAATTAAAAAGCCTACCATATATTACTTTTTTTCCATTTTTCCCTTTTGAAATAAAATATGGATCTATTAGTATTTCATTCATATCATATAAAAATTTTATTCTATTTCGGTTACTGATAGCTGTCGAAAATATTTCTGATTTCATATTTACTCCAAAATTAGTTGTACCATCTAATTACACCAACTACTATACCTATAATCGAAAAATCTTCAATTTTGTTTAATTCTATAGGTTTATAGTTATCATTTTCAGGAATTAATCTGACTATATTCCCTTTCAATTCATATCTTTTTACAGTTGCTTCGTCTCCGATTAAAGCAACTATTATTTCTCCGTTTTTAGCTTCTTTTACCGGATTAATAATTAGTATATCCCCTTCAAAAATACCAGCATTTATCATGCTATCCCCTTTAACTTTAAGCGCAAAATTATTAGAGGAATTCTTTATAAAAGATGGGTCTATTATTATATTTCCTTCAATATTCTCAGTAGCTAAGATTGGAAATCCAGCAGCGACTCTACCAACTATAGGAATTCCTTTAGGTTCTTTTTGAATAATTTCTGATAATTCAGAAAAGGAATCCTTAAATTTATTTTGAGGTAGAATTGTAAGTCCCCGACTAGCAAATCCTTCAATTTTTAAATAACCTTTTTTTACTAAAGCATCCAAATGTCTTTTTACCCCAAATGTCGAAGAAATATTGAACTCTTTTCCAATTTCTCTTAGTGTAGGAGGATATCCATTGATTTCATGGTATTGGCTAATAAAAGCTAATATTTCATTTTGTCGTTCAGTTAATTTAGTTTTCATGTTAGTACTCTAATGTTCACTACAAATATAGTGAACTAATGGACACCTGTCAAGGAAAATCTTTAAGGGGATAAATTTTGGTACAAGTTTGAGAGGGCAAAAAATACTTTAGATTCGTTTTAAGAAACAAAGAGAAAAAAATAGTATAGATTTAATACATATGTGTTCAAAAAACGACTTGAGCCCATAATTATTGGAAAATATTTAGGCTTCTACTTCTTTTTCTGCTACATGATTTAACCAACCATGTCTATCCTCTATTTTACCGAGTTGAATTGAGGTTATTTCATTAAACAATCTAATATCTAGTTCACTAGGTTCGCCATTATTAAACAACATTTCAAATCCCTTATAGTTCAATAGGCCAACAGGAGAAATAATAGCAGCTGTTCCAGTTCCAAATACTCCCCTAACATTCCCATTTTTATATTCAGTCACTACTTCATCAATACTAATTAATCTTTCAGTAACATTCAAACCCCAATCTTTTAAAATTTGTATGACAGAGTCCCTTGTCACCCCGGGAAGAATACTGCCTGTTAATTTTGGGGTAGCAATTTCATCTTTAAAATTTACAAAGATATTCATTGTGCCAACTTCTTCAATATACTTTTGTTCTATACCATCAAGCCAAAGAACCTGAGTGAAACCTTTTTTATGTGCTTCTTCGGCGGCAAGCAAACTAGCAGCATAATTAGCTGGAGTTTTACAAGCTCCAAGCCCTTTATTTACAGCACGAACATATTCATCTTGAGCAAGAATTTTGACTGGTTTGAATCCTTCAGAATAATAAGCTCCAACAGGCGAAAGAATAATTATCAACTTATAATTAGATGCTGGTTTAACTCCAAGAAACGCATCACTTCCAAAAACGAAAGGTCTGATATAAAGAGATTCACCTTGGTTAGTAGGAATCCAGTCCTTTTCTATATAAACTAATTCATTAATAGCATGCAATAAAAAATGGGGATCGACTTCCGGAATGCAAATCCTTTTGGCAGAGTTATTAAGTCTTTCAATGTGTTTTTCAGGTCGGAAAATTACAATTTCGCCATTTATTGTTTTAAAAGCTTTCAAACCCTCAAAAATACCCTGACCATAATGTAAAAACATAGTTGCAGGATGCAATGATAGTTTTGTGAGTGGTCTAATTACAGGATTATACCACCCATTTTCAGAATTATAATCCATTTCAAAAATATGTTCCGAAAAAAATTTACCAAAACCTAATTCTCGAGGTAAGACAGGGGGGTTGTGTTCTCTGGATAATTCAAATTTAATTTTTTCCAATTTATTCACCTAATTACATAAAAAATGCTATCAATATTACAAAAAAATATTGAAATATTAAAGTTAATATCCACTTAATGAATATGTGGACTTGATTAATATTTACTAAGGATGTAAAATCTACTGATCAATTTAAGTCAACAAAGATCTATATCAAAAAACTTTCTTCCAATTAGTAAAATAACATCCATAAAAAATAATCTAATATTAAAATCAATGCGGCAGAGAGGACAAAAGATTTAATAGTTGAAAGTCCCACACCCTCGGCTCCCCCTTCGGTTCTAAATCCAATGTGGCAACCTAATAATGAAGTTACTCCCCCAAATACTATAGTTTTTATCAATCCTGAAATTAAATCTGAAATTTTAAAAAATCTTTTCACAGATAAAAAGAATACCGCAAATGAAACCCCCAAAAAATAATTTGATACTACATAAGCACCAAAAACTGCAATTGTGTCTGCGAAAATTACAAGCAGGGGCATTGTTAAAATGGAAGAAATAAATCTAGGCATAGCCAAATACCTTATGGGGCTAATAGCCATAGTTTCCAGTGCATCAATTTGCTCTGTTACTTTCATTGTTCCTAATTCTGCAGCTATTGATGCACCGACACGCCCTGCTATCACAATTCCTGTAAGCACTGGTCCAAGCTCTGTAATTATTGCTCTGCTTGTTGTTCCTCCCAAAAAAGACATTGGGGCAATTCCCTTAAGCTGATAAGCAGCTTGCCAAGCAGACACAGCACCGGTAAAAATTGCTATTATAGAAACAAGAGGAATTGAATTTACCCCAATATGCTCCATTTGGAAAAAAATAATTTTTCTGCTTTTGGAAACCATTCTTAAGCTCTTTATAATTCCAAAAAATAAAGCCGCAACTTGGCCTATTTCCTGTAATAAGTCTAATATTTTCTTTCCTATTTTTTGAAATAAATTTGACATTAAATATTTAAAAGAATAAATCTATATTGAAAATTTAAGACCATTTATTATAAAGGTACAATTATTAAATATATTTTAATTGAATTACAAAATGATTTATTTTATTTTTATTTTAATAACCCATTTTTGTTTGCTGAAAATATCTTACTAATATATCAAAAAGAAAAAATTAAAAATTATTTTTGAATAATAATTATAAGCTAAATTAAATTTATTTAGAAAAATAAGACTTTCATATTTCAAACAAAAGTTTATTGCACAATTGTTAAAAACAAGAAAAATGCTTTTATGGGTTGGGGAAATGGCAAAATTATGTCAAACAGACTTTAATTATTGGGGCAATGGTTCTGAAGCTGAATATAATCAAATAACAAATGAGCTTGTTAGGAAGGTATATTTAAAAATTAAATGAAAAAAGAACCAATAGCTTTTATTGCCATTCTGACTCAACAGATGTTGCACAAGTTGAAAATAGAACATTTATATGTTCTTTAGATTTGTTTCATTTGGGAATATGACCGAAATGAGACACTTTATCTCAATTAGGTTGTATTCTTAATATCATAATTTCTAGAATTAACAATATTTAAGCTAAATATTCATATAATTGTTGAATTTTTTAACAAACTAAAGTTTTTTTTAACTCTTAGAGCAAAATTTATATAATACCACGAATAAAAAACTTTAGCATTATAATTGCTGGTTATAATAAAATTGTTTTATAATTAGGATGAAAAGCAAAATTACTGAAGAATTAAAAATATTGAATCGCGAAGAATTTATTTCCCAATTTCTTATTCAGGCACCTATTGGTATCCTAACATTCAATAAAGATTGGAAAATTGATTTTATAAATGAAAGCTTTTTCAAATATGCCTTTCTTTACAAAATTGAAAAAGAATCAGTGCTTGATCAAAATATTTTTAAGTTGGATTTTTTTGCAGCACTGGATATAAAAGATGATTTGCTGGATCTTCAGAAAAAATTATCGTTCGAAAAGCAAATTAAATCGATTACTACTCTCGATAGGAAACAATTAACAGTTATTATTA
>JAJXTM010000193.1 GCA_021783875.1 Bacteroidota bacterium | reverse complement strand
AATCATAAATACCGTCGTATTTTATTTTGCAAATTTCTTTTCCCCTTAAATTTATCATTCCTGTTTTATGATTAATTATAACACGTGCAAATTCTCCGGAAAATGTATTAACGCTATCAAATTTGGGATTAATTATTATCTTTTTATTTTTGTTGCAGAATCCCCATAAGTTATTTTTTCTATACGGTATTAGTGAAATACTCTGAGAGTAGATCAGAGAAAATGCCGTCCAGCCGATGAAAACAATAAAAAATATTTTTTTCTTCATTCTTTAGTGACTTCAGGTTTTATTTTCATAAATATGTTATGTGTTCTAAGCAAAATAGAATCTGTTTGTTTTTTGTCAATTCATTTATATCTTAATAATAAATTTACAAAAATTTTTTAATAATACTTTGAAAGTGAATTTTGGGTGAAATAGTTTTTTGGACAATAATTCGAACTGCATTAACTATACCTGCAGTTTGGATATTAAAGGACTATATACAAAATCCATTATGGACAATAATTAGTTTTGCGTCTATTTATGGAATTATTATTCATCCGGCAATTATTCATTACCGGCTGTTTAATGAAAAGAACAAGGAAACCATTGAATCGACTTTATGCTCAACTTGTACAAAATTTGATAAGACAGCAGTACTTTGCATTCTGCACGATGAACATCCCACAAAAGATTTTCTCCCATGTGAAGGATTTGACTGGGAACCAATATCGACTGAGAAGGATGATATTTCTTATTGATTTTAAGAAATTATTGAAAATAGTTTTAAAATGTATTTAATATAATCTAAGTTAGTGGCTTAATTTTTAAACATTTTAATTCTGGTATCTTTTTTTAATGTAAATACTAATGAGAGGAAATAAATGCCCCTAAAAATCAACCAAATAGTTTCAATCGGTTATACTTTAACAGATGATGAAGGTAATGTTGTCGACTCAGCTAATAGTGCAGCGCCCTTCTCTTTTATTAGCGGTAAAAATCAAATTCTTCCGATGTTGGAAGAAAAATTAGGAGAAATGTTAATCGGCAGTAATAAAATTGTCGTTATTCCGCCCGAAGAAGGTTACGGAATATATGATGAAAATGCTTTACAAAAAGTTGATAGAGCAGAATTTCCCGAAGATACTGCGTTAGAAGTAGGAATGAGTTTTTTTGCCGATACTCCTGACGGAAAAGAAATTCCGGTTGTAATCAAAAATATTGAAGGTAACGATATTACTTTGGACTTTAACCATCCATTAGCCGGGAAGACGCTGACTTTTGATGTGCAGCTATTAAACTTGCGGGATGCAACTGCTGAAGAATTATCTCATGGACATGCTCATGGAGCTGGCGGTCATCATCATCATTAAAATATTTTTATGCTTTTTAATAATTGCAAGTAAATTATAACTATTCAAAAACGCATAAGTTATTATTTAGGACAGAAAATAACAGTTTTAAAATTATTCATTTATTTATGGTCATTGTTGATTCAGAAATTACTTTGCTGGATCTTGAAATGTCAAGTTCAGATGCATTGTTTCGTTTAATAGATAACGATAGAGATTACTTGGGTAAATGGTTAAGCTGGGTCGATACTACCAGAAGTGTTATGGACACTATCAATTATATTTTTGCAATGTCTGAGCATGATATTTATTCAAGCAGATATGTAATGGAAATTTGGTATAATAATTTAATTGCCGGATTAATAGATGTTCATAATGGTGATAAAATTAATAAAAAAGCAGAAATTGGTTATTGGCTGGGTGAACAATTCCAAGGTAAGGGAATTATGACAAAATCCTGCCGTGCGGTAATAAACTATGCTTTTAATGAAGTCGGCTTAAACCGGATTACAATAAAATGCGCTGAAGGAAATATTAAAAGCCAGGCAATTCCTAAAAACTTAAACTTCACATTTGAAGGAATAGAAAGAAGCGGACAATTTTTATACGATAAGTTTGTCGATCTTTATGTTTTTTCAATGATTAAAAAAGATTGGAGTAATGATATAAATGAAAAACAATAGACCTGCATGGGATGAATATTTCTTAAAGCTTGCCATGTTAGCTTCTGAGAGAGCGACTTGCCCCCGTATGCATTGCGGATGCGTTTTTGTAAGAGATAAATTTGTATTAGCAACCGGATATAACGGATCACTTCCGGGTCTCCCGCATTGTGAAGATGTGGGCTGTTTGATTGTAGATAATCATTGTGTCAGAACAAATCACGCAGAAATAAATGCACTTACACAGGCAGCAATTCACGGTATTTCTGTTAAAGGTGCAACTGCTTATATTACTAATATGTCATGCACATCCTGCGCAAAAGCATTAATTGCGGCAGGAATTAAAAGGGTGGTTGTGTTTTCCGATTTTCATGATACTCTTGCAACTCAATTCTATACGGATTCGGGTATTGAAATTTCAAAGCTCGATATGCCGGGAAAAATAATAAACTATGAAATAGAAAAATATACCTCTGCAAAGAAAACCGAAAAATCCAATTAGTTTTTTAAATAGATGATAAGGAAATTATTAATATCCTCTTTGAAGTACTTTATCTAAATCGGATTTGATCATCAAATTAACAAGTTTTTCAAATTTAGTTTGAGCCTTCCATCCAAGAACCTTTTCTGCTTTTGAAGCATTTCCTATAAGAAGCTCCACTTCAGTAGGGCGATAATAATTCGGATCCACAGTAACTACAGTACTTCCGGGCTTTAAGTTTTCACTAAACCCGAATTTATAACCTGAAGATTTTCTACCAAAATCGATTAATTCTTTTGCCTTTTCCAGGTTTATTGTTTTGATTATTCCTCTTTCTTTTTCTTCTTTTTCCGCCCAGTCCAATTCAATACCGATTTCCTTAAAAGT
The DNA here is from genome assembly GCA_021783875.1 of Bacteroidota bacterium. Classification (GTDB taxonomy): domain Bacteria; phylum Bacteroidota; class Ignavibacteria; order Ignavibacteriales; family Ignavibacteriaceae; genus FEN-1297. The sequence goes on along the minus strand of JAJXTM010000193.1, from coordinate 2,434 downwards.
TAATTCAGTAAATTCACGCACAGTATGTGTCTCGCCAGTTGCTAAAACAAAATCATCTGCTTTATCATGCTGAAGAATTTTCCACATACCCTCACAATATTCGGGAGCAAAACCCCAATCACGTTTTGCATCTAAATTACCAAGCGACAGATTTGACTGCAATCCGGCTGCAATTCTTGAAACTGCTCTGGTAATTTTCCTTGTAACAAATGTTTCTCCGCGTCTTGGTGATTCGTGGTTAAATAGAATACCGTTACAAGCAAATATATTATATGCTTCGCGATAATTAACAATTATCCAGTAACCATATAATTTTGACACTGCATAAGGAGAGCGCGGATAAAAAGGAGTTTTTTCTGACTGAGGAATTTCCTGAACCTTCCCGTAAAGTTCGCTTGTTGATGCCTGATAAAATTTTACTTGTTTTAATCCCACTTCTCTAATAGCATCTAAAAATCTTAATGTTCCTAATGCATCTACTTGTGCTGTATAATCCGGTATTTCAAATGATACTTTTACATGGCTTTGAGCAGCTAAATTATAAATTTCATCAGGTTCAATTTTTTCCAGCAGCCGGTTTAGATTACTTGTATCAACCAAATCGCCATAGTGTAAAAATAATTTTTTATTAAGGATTGACTTATCGCTATAGAGATGATCTATACGTCCGGTATTAAAAGAGCTGCTCCTTCTTATTATTCCGTGTATTTCATATCCTTTTTCCAGAAGGATTTCAGTTAAATAACTTCCATCCTGACCGGTAATCCCCGTAATAATTGCCTTTTTCATTTAATACTCCATTAAAATTTTTTGTAAGTGTTGTTATTAAGTAATAATTAAAATTTATGTCCTTAGATTTAATTACAATTTTCAAGGTACCATTTATAAGTTTTTTCTATCCCTTCTTTTAGAGATGTACTATGATGCCACCCCAGCTTATGAATGCGTGAAACATCCATTAATTTTCTTGGCGTTCCGTCAGGTTTAGATTTATCATATTCAATAGATCCCTTAAAATCTATAATTTCTGAGATTAGATTAGAAAGTTCATTTATAGTCAGATCTTCTCCGGTACCGATATTTAATTGGGAAATTCCGGATTCATAAAGATCATGAGCTTCAATATTTTCGAGTAAAAATCTTATTGCTTCGGCTAAATCTTCAACATATAAAAATTCTCTTTTGGGCTGACCGCTTCCCCAAAGCGTTACGACATTATTATTTTTAAATTGAATTTTAGCTTCATGAAATTTTCTTATTAACGCCGGAAGAACGTGCGATGTTTCTAAATTAAAATTATCAAATGGTCCATAAAGATTAGTAGGCATTGCCGAAATAAAATTTGCATTATATTGACGGTAATAATTTTCACATAATTTTATTCCTGCAATTTTTGCAATTGCATACGGCTCGTTTGTAGATTCTAAATAATCAGAAAGTAGATATTCTTCCTTCAATGGCTGAGGAGCGAGCTTTGGATAAATACAAGAGCTTCCGAGAAATATTAGTTTCTCAACTTTGTTATTAAAAGCAGCATTTATAATATTAGCTTCAATCATTAAATTGTCATAGATAAATTCTGCTCTATATGTATTATTGGCTAATATTCCGCCGACTTTGGCAGCTGCTATAATTACGCAGCTCGGATTTTCCTCTGCAAAGAATTTATCAACCTCATTTTGTTTAACAAGATTAAGCTCGGATTGAGTACGATATATTATATTGTTATATCCGTTACTTTTAAAATTTCTAAGGATTGCAGATCCAACCATTCCCCGGTGACCGGCTATATATATTTTTTTATCTAAATATTTTTTCGTTTCATTCAACTTTTTACTGCTGCTCCATTAAGTTTAGGAATTAATAAACTCTTTTATTTTAGCGACAACATATTCAATTTGATCTTTAGAAAGTTCGGGATAAATCGGTAATGCAACGGAAGTACCGGCGACAGCTTCAGCAACCGGAAAATCGCCTTTTTTATAATTTAAATTTGAAAAACATTCCTGAATATGGAAAGGGACAGGATAATATATTTCAGTTGCTATTTCATTCTTACTTAAAAATTGACGAAGTTCATCCCGTTTTTCGGCACGAATAATATATTGATTATAGATATGATAATTCTTTACATCATTTGATTTATAAACTGCTTTTGGAAGCAGAATTTTATTCTTAGAATCAAATGAAGTCTTTCCCTCATCCTCTGCAAGGCGGGAGCTTATAAAATAGTTAGCATAAATTTGGGCATTCTCTCTTCTTTTTTGTGACCAGCTATCAAGATGAGGCAGTTTAACTTTTAGCACAGCAGCTTGAATTGCATCAAGACGGAAATTACCGCCAATAATTTTATGAAAATATTTCGGTTCACCTCCGTGAACACGTAGAATTCTTAATTTTTCATAAAGTTCTTCATCATTAGTAACTACTAATC
>JAJXTM010000192.1 GCA_021783875.1 Bacteroidota bacterium | reverse complement strand
AAAACGGCTTAAAGAAAAATTCCGAAATTTCTGAAAGCCGTTTTAATTTATTAATTGAAGAAAATCAAAAATATTTTATAAAACTTAAAGCAATAGATTATTTATCGAGAAGATTACATTCCTCTTATGAAATAAAAAATAAATTAAAATTAAAAGGTTATAAAGAAGAATTTATTACCGAAATCCTCAAGGATCTAATAGAAAATGGCCATTTGGATGACCAAAAATTTTGTATCCAATTTGCCGAAGAAAAAAGTTTCCTAAAAAAATGGAGCCGAAAAAAAATAAAAATTGAACTTGCGAAAAAAGGAATCAATAGAGATATAATAATATCAGTTTTTGCCAATAATAATGAAGAGGATGCTGAATTTACAAATGCAAAAAGTATAGCGGAGAAAAAACTTAGGTCACTGAAATCTAGGAATATGCCTTTTGAGGATATAAGAAAGAAGCTATTTTCTTTTTTATCGCAAAGGGGATTTGATTACGAATTAAGTGGTACAGTCATTTCTATAATCATGGGAAAAGAAGAATAATTATTTAATTTTATCATTTAGAGAAAGTATCATTGAAGAAATTTCTGAAGAAGATATAACTTTGGATGCTTCAATAATAGTTACCCACTTTCTTTTTCTTAAAGCTTTTTCTGGATAATCCTCAAGAATTTTTATTACTTCCATCGCAAAAACTTTAATGTGTCTCCTTCCATCTGCTTTCTGAACCTCATAAGAACCTAGTTCGATTGTCTCATTTGCTCCTAATACTCCGGCTTCCTCAAGGGCTTCTTTCTTGGCTGATTCAAATGCCGATAAATTATATTCGATATATCCTTTTGGAATAATCCATTTGCCTTTTTTAAGAGAGGTAATCAATAGGATTTCGAGTTCACCATTTAGTCTTCTATATGGAATTACTGCAGATTGATTAAAATTGAATTCAAGTTTCAATTAATGACCTTATAACTTATATCCTTAAATGAATTTATCATCAGAGCTACTTTTTTAGTATAAATTTATGATATATCTTTTTTATCTTAAAGGTACAAAATAAAAACAATTTTCCGTTTATTACAATTGAATATGAAGATAAAAGAAAATTATTCTCTATTAAAATTTAATTCTTTTCGTATTAATGTCTCAGCAAAATTCTTTGTTGAAGTTTTTTCTGTTTCTGAATTAGTGGAAGTCTTAAGTGAAAATATTATAAAAAAAGAACCTATTCTTATTTTAGGCGGGGGAAGTAATATTTTGTTTACTAAAGACTATGGTGGACTGGTAATTAAAAATTCAATAAAAGGTTTTGAAGTAGCAAGAAAAACTGATAACGATATTTTCATCGAAGCAGGAGCTGGTAGTCTTTGGGATGATTTAGTTGGATATTGTGTTAATAATAATTATGGTGGAATTGAAAATTTAACTTTAATCCCGGGGACTGTCGGCGCTGCTCCAATTCAAAATATTGGTGCTTACGGTCAGGAATTAAAGGATTCTTTTTATTCATTAAATGGAATATTACTTGATAATTTGACTTTAAAAACTTTTTTTAAAGATGAATGTTATTTTGGATATCGCGATAGTATTTTTAAAAATGAACTTAAAAATAAATTTGTAATTACCTCGGTTACCCTTAGACTAAACAAAAATTTTTATCCTAATATTGATTATTCTGCTCTGAAAGAGGAAATAAAAGAGAAAAATCTTTCAAAAATTTCAATCGGAGAAGTTAGTAAAGCAGTACGTAATATTAGAAAAAGAAAACTTCCAGACCCGAGTGAAATTGGAAATGCAGGAAGCTTCTTTAAAAATCCTGAAATATCGTCTGCCCTTTTTATTGAAATACAAAATAAATTTCCAAATATTAAAGGATATACTCAGAAAAGCGGAATGGTAAAGGTTTCTGCTGCATGGATAATTGAACAGTGTGGCTGGAAGGGGAAGTCAATAGGGAATGCTTCTGTACATATAAACCAACCATTAGTTATTGTAAATATAAACAATAGAGCCAATGGTTCTGAGATATTATATTTAGCTAATCAAATAAAAGATTCAGTAAAAAATACATTCAATATTATATTGGAAGAAGAAGTTAATATTGTTTAACTGAACCTGCTATTTGAAAAATTGAATCATCCAAAAATAGCCTAAAAAGATATATTTCTTTGTAAATCATATCAAATAATCAATTTCTTATCAAATTTGACCATGTTATGAAGATAACAATTTTTTATTTTGATTGTGCGTAGATTTGTTAATGAAGATAAGTAATTATTTAAATTATTATAATTAAGCACAAGGAGACTTTTATGCCTATTAAAATCGGAGACAAAGCACCAGAATTTACGCTTAAAGACCAAAATGGAAATGATGTTTCTTTAAAAGAATTTATCGGCAAGAATGTTGTCTTATTATTTTTCCCATTAGCTGGATCATCTGTTTGTACTGCTGAAATGTGTAGAATTAGAGATGAGATGCATGATTACGAAAAACTAGATGCTCAAATTCTTGGTATAAGTGTCGACAGTCCATTTGCATTAAAAATGTGGTCGGAAAAAAACAATTATGATTTTCCATTGCTAAGTGATTTTAACAAGGATGTGTCTGCAGCATATGATTCACTTTATGAAATATTTGGGGCGGGAAAATATAATTATAAAGGAGTTTCAAAGCGTTCTGCTTTTGTAGTTGATAAATTAGGTAAAATTAAATATATCGAAATTTGTTCGACTCCCGGAGATCAGCCTAATTATGAAATGATTGAAAAAGAATTAGAAAGTTAATTTATGATAAAAAATTTAACTCCCACTGAGATTAATGAAATTATCCTTACGAAAAAAAATTTCCGGCTAATTGATGTAAGAGAAGAATGGGAGCATAAAATTGCTAGAATAGATAATTCAGAGTTAATGCCTTTAAGTAATTTTAACGAATACTTGCCGAAACTTAATCCTGAAGAAATGATCATTTTATACTGTCATCACGGGACCCGCAGTTTTACAGTTGGCTCATATCTAATACGAAATGGATTTAAAAACGTAATAAATATGGAAGGCGGTATTGAAGCCTGGTCAGAGATTATAGATAATAAAATTCCACAATATTAATTAAATTGGAGTTCATAATGTTAACAGAAGGTAAAAAAGCACCGAGTTTTAAATTGAAAGATCAGAACGGAAATGATGTTTCATTGAAAGATTTTATTGGGAAGCAAATTGTTTTATATTTTTATCCAAAGGATGATACTCCGGGCTGCACTAAAGAAGCCTGCAGTTTTAGAGATAATTTTCCGGATTTTAAGGATATTAATGCTGTAATTTTGGGAGTCAGTCCTGATTCCCCGGCATCCCATAAAAAATTTATTTCAAAATATAATTTACCATTTACACTTTTAAGTGATGAGAATAAAGAAGTTTTAGAAAAATATGAAGTTTGGAAAGAGAAAAATATGTATGGTAAGAAATATATGGGTGTTGAAAGGACTACTTATATAATTGACGAAAATGGAAAAATCAAGAAAATTTTTCCAAAAGTAAAAGTTGACGGACATGATAAAGAGGTTTTAGAAGCTATAATGAAAAAATAAGAATAAGGAGGGAAAATGATTTATGCTACACGACGTGCTACTTTTAATGCTGCTCACCGTTTATTCAGAGCTGAATTAAGTGATGAGGAAAACTTGCAAATATTTGGGAAATGCAGTAATCCAAATTGGCATGGGCATAATTATATATTAGAAGTTGTTATTGCAGGTAATATTGATAAGACTACTGGGTTTTTAATTGATTTGAAAGTTCTTCGGGATATAATAGATGAAAATGTTATAAGCAAAGTTGATCATAAAAATCTTAATTTGGAAACTGAATTTCTGAAAAACAAAATACCAACGACTGAAAATATTGCTGTAGGAATTTGGCAACAACTTGTTAATAAAATACCTGCTGGACATCTGTATTCAGTTAAATTATATGAGACTGAAAATAATTATATCGAATATAAAGGAGAAGAAAATTGAACCAAAATTCAATGCAAAATATAATCAAAAACCTTCTAATCGAAGTTGGTGAAGATACAACTAGGGAAGGACTTTTAAACACTCCCAAAAGGGTTTCAAAAGCTTATGAATTCTTAACTTCCGGTTATAATAAAAATATAGATGAGGTACTTAACGGAGCGATATTCAATGAAAAATATGATGAGATGGTTTTAGTAAAAGATATTGACTTTTACAGTATGTGCGAACATCATTTATTACCGTTCTTCGGCAAAGTCCATGTAGCTTATATCCCGAATGGAAAAATTATTGGTTTGAGTAAAATTCCAAGAATTGTTGAAATATTTGCACGCCGGTTTCAAGTCCAAGAGAGAATGACCCAACAAATTGCTGATACTATTAATAAGTATATTGAACCTAAAGGAGTTGCTGTTGTAACTGAAGCTAATCATATGTGTATGATGATGCGAGGAGTCGAAAAACAAAATTCATCTGCTACCGCTAGTGCTGTTCACGGTCTTTTCCAGGAGGATGCAAGGACCAGAACTGAATTTTTGAACTTAATATCTACCAAAAATTTATGAGCGATAACTTCGATAAAACCATTTGGATTACAGGCGCCAGTTCCGGAATTGGAAAGGCAACTGCCTCAAAGTTCCATAGTAGAGGCTATAATATTATTATTTCATCAAGACAACAAAGAAAACTAGAAAATTTTGCTAAAGAAATTAGCAATTCCACTAGTAAAATTCATGTTTTCCCTTGCGATTTTTCAATTTCTTCTGAAATTGATTCAACTTCAAGTAAGATATTTTCACAATTTAATGTTGATTGTCTAGTTAATAATGCCGCGATTACTTCCTTTAAAACTGCAGAACAAACCACTTCTGATGAGATAAAAAATATTTTAAATACTAATTTGTTAGGGGCAATTTTCGCAATTAAAAACGCCTTGCCTTATATGATAAAAAATGGGGGAGGCACAATTGTAAATGTGCTTTCGGTTGTGACGCACAAAACATTCACTAATAGTTCTGTTTACAGTGCATCAAAAATGGGTTTGCTAGGTTTTTCTAATTCTCTAAGGGAAGAAGTCAGAAAACATAATATAAGAGTTATAAATATCTCTCCCGGTGCGACAGATACTTCAATGTGGTCTGAGAAGGTACGAAGTGAAAAGTCTCAAATGATGATTCGACCTGAAGAAGTAGCAGATGTGATACTATGGGCATATGAGCAAAACGAAAAATTAGTAACTGAAGAAATCCTTATTAGACCGATTACTGGTGACCTATAGATAATATTCTGTAAATAAAAATAAAAAAAATGCCGGG
>JAJXTM010000191.1 GCA_021783875.1 Bacteroidota bacterium | reverse complement strand
TTCGCATCCTCCGCCAAGAGTTAAAGCGTGAGGAGCAACTACAACAGGGATACTTGAATACCGGATATGCATAGTTGCATTTTGAAATGCTCTTACAGCGAGGTCAATTTCATCATATTCCTGTTCTGCAGCCAGCATAAACATCATTGCAAGATTTGCACCGGCAGAAAAATTTTGACCATCGTTAGCGATTACTAATCCGGAAAAATCTTTTTCGGCAATTTCAATTGATTTATTAATTGCCTCGAGTATTTCAGTTCCAATGGAATTCATTTTTGTTTGAAATTCCAAGTTAACAATTCCGTCTCCTAAATCATGCAAAGTAGCGCCTGAGTTTTGCCAAACAGGTTTATTCGAGCGATAATTTTCCATAATTATAAAGTTACCTTTACCCGGGATTTCTTTATAAGAAGATGAATTTTGGTCAAAGAATTTCTTTTTTCCGTTTTCAACTTTATAAAAAGACTTTAATCCTTTTGAAAGCATATCTTTTACCCAAGCAGCCGGAGGAAGGTTTATCTCTTCCATAAGTTTAGCCATTTTTTCGACACCAAGGACATCCCAAGTTTCAAATGGTCCAAGCTCCCAACCGAAACCGGCGCGCATTGCATCATCGATCTTATAAAGTTCCTCAGCTATTTCAGGAATTCGATTTGACGAATATTGGAATATGTGAAATGAAAGCATTCGAAGAAAATCGGAAGCTTTATCTTTTGATGAGTGCAGAGCTTTTAACCTATCACGCAGGTTATCAATTGGCTTTGCAGCGGCTACAGAGGCAAATTTTGGCTTTTCACTTTGAATGTACTCAAATTTATTTAAGTCAAGTTCAAGAATTTCTTTTTCGCCACCGGTGCCTTTTACCTTTTTATAAAAACCTTGATTCGTTTTATCGCCTAACCAATTATTCGAAACCATCTTATCGACATAATCCGGAATTTTAAATAAATCACGTGACTCATCATTCGGGCAGTCCTTATAAACATTGTTTGCAACCTTAACTAGAGTATCTATTCCCACAACATCGCTAGTACGAAAAGTTGCAGATTTTGGTTTGCCGGTCAAAGGTCCGGTTAGAGTATCAACTTCTTTAATTGACAGTTTCATTTCTTTCATTAATTTAAAAACTGCCATAATACTGAAAACCCCAATTCTATTTGCAATAAAAGCAGGAGTATCTTTGCAAAGCACAGTTGTTTTCCCAAGATAAAGACTACCATAGTTCATAAGAAAGTCGATAATTTCTTTATCGGTTTTCGGTGTAGGAATAATTTCAAGAAGCTGCAAATATCTGGGGGGATTGAAAAAATGAGCTCCGCAGAAATTCTTTTGGAAGTCTTCGCTTCTTCCGTCGAGCATAAGGTGAACCGGGATTCCGGAAGTATTTGTAGTAACTAAGGTGCCGGGTTTTCTAAATTTCTCTACTTTTTCAAAAGCTGCCTTTTTTATATCAAGATTCTCTACAACTGCTTCTATAATCCAATCCACATTTTGAAGAACTTTCATATCGTCGTCAAAATTACCTGTTGTAATTCTTGACGAAAATGAAGTATGGTAAATCGGAGAAGGTTTAGCTGCAAGAACATTTTTAAGATTATCATTGGTGATTCTATTTCTTACTTTTTTGTCTTGAAGCGACAGACCTTCTTTTTTTTCAGATTCTGTTAATTCTTTAGGGATTATATCCAGCAGGAAAACATTGCAGCCGATATTTGCAAAATGGGCGGCGATACGGGATCCCATAACCCCCGAACCTAATACAGCGATTTGTTTTATTTTTCTTTTCATAATTAATTCTTTTTTAATTGATAAATATTGTTTATTAGATAGAATCGTTATAAATTTTTTCTATTAAATCCTTATATTTTTCTAATATTATTTTTCTTTTAAGCTTTAAGGTCGGAGTAAGCTCACCGGTTTCAACCGTCCAATCTGCATTAGTCAACTCAAATTTTTTAATTTGTTCAATATGCGAGAAGCGTTTGTTATATTTTTGAATATCCTTCCAGATTCTTTCTTTTACAAGTTCACAATTATTTATTTGGTCATAGGTTTTGACTTCGATTCCTTTTTTACGGCACCAGTTAAAAATAAAGACGATATCAGGAACAATTAAAGCTGAAGTGAATTTCCTATTTTCTCCGATAACGATAATATTTTTTATAAACCAAGATTCTTTCATTTTATTTTCGATCGGGAGAGGTGCAACGAACTTTCCTCCGGAGGTTTTGAAAATTTCTTTTGCACGATCAGTAATTCTTAAAAATCTGCCTTCAACCATTTCGCCAATATCACCGGTATGAAACCAGCCGTCATCATCAAATGCTTGTTTAGTTAAATCAGGTTTATTATAATAACCTTTTGAGACATTAGGTCCTCTGGCGAATATTTCACCGCCCTCGGCAATTTTAATTTCGACATCAGGTATAGGCATACCGACAGAACCAAGGTAATATCCGCCTTTAGTAAATCGGTTACAAGTAAGAACCGGAGAGGTTTCGGTAAGTCCATAACCTTCCATTACAGGGATCCCTGCAGCTGTAAATATTCTTGCAAGCCGGGGCTGAAGTGAAGCTGCTCCGCTTATAATTCCAAGGACTTCACCTCCAATAGCAGCTTTCCATTTATTAAAAACAATTTCACGAGCTGCTTTTAGTCTAATATTATAAAAGAAATTATTTTTACCCATAGGATCAAAGTGATTGGCGAGATTGACAGCCCAGCCGAAAATTGATTTTTTCGGTCCTTTTAGTTCTCTTCCCTTTGACATAATTACTTCAAATATTTTTTCAAGCAAACGAGGCACAGTTGTAAAATAATTTGGTTTTATTTCCAATAAATTTTCGGCAACTTTGTCAATACTTTCTGCAAAATAAATTGCTCCGCCGATTGATAGATAGAAGTAAACAGCAGTGCGTTCAAATATGTGGCATATTGGGAGAAAACTTATCATTCTGTGGGAATAATTGATCGGAATTATTTGGTGCAAAGAAAGTATATTACTTAAGATATTCAGATGAGACAGCATAACTCCTTTTGGCACGCCTGTCGTTCCGGATGTATAAATTATTGTTGCTAAATCTTGTTCGGTCAGAGATTCTTCAATCAATTTCAGTTCACCCAGCAATGACGTATCAGCATCAGATGATATTTCGCTCCAATGTTTTGCACCGGGAATTTGGTCAAACGTATATATTTCACGGACAGACTTTGTTTTAGGAATTACTTTTTTTACTTTATCATACAATTCTTTATCGGAAACAAAAACAAGTTTAACCTGAGCATCGTTAAAAATATAGTTATAATCCAGTTCGCTCATATTTGGATATATAGGTACGTCAACGCCCCCCATTTGAAGTATCCCAAGATCGACGAAAGTCCACTCCGTTCGATTCGGAGAAATTATAGCAAATTTATCTCCTCTTATAAATCCCATTTTCAGAAGTCCAAGACTAAAATTATCAACAATATCTTTTACCTGGACTGAGCTATATTTGCGCCACTTACCATCCTTTTTATCGCATAATGCATCAAGTCTCGGGAAGTTTTCAATTTGGTACGGCAAAATATCGATGAGTCTTTTTTTGTCAATCACATATTCACCTATATTAAATTTATTATCGGAGGAAATAATCATTCCATTTGATTAAGACTAATATATTAATCATAAATAAAAGAAACAAGCGAATTTTCGCTATTAACGATTTTTTGCTAGTTTTTATTTTACTTTTTAATATATTGCACTGCAAAATAAAAGACAGTTGGATTAAAATGGCTAAAGGTAATTATATAAAATTGATTTTCGGATTGAAGCTTAAACAAATCAGGCAAGACAAAAAACTATCATTGTCAGATTTATCTTTGCTTAGCGGATTGTCTATTTCTTACTTAAATGAAATCGAAAGCGGAAAGAAATACCCAAAGACAGATAAGATATCCCATTTGGCAAAAGCATTGGGTGTTTCTTATGATAATATGGTTTCGTTAAAGTTAATGAGAAATTTAATGCCGATAGAAGAATTTTTAGAATCAAATATTTTAGATCAGCTTCCGCTTGATCACTACGGAATAGATATTAATAAATTGATACTTCTGATGGCGAACTCTTCACTTCAGCTTAGCGCTTTAATTGCTGCTTTTATAGAGACGGCTCAAAATTCAGAACTTAAGCAAAATAGTTTCAGCAGAACTGCTTTAAGGACTTACAAGGAATTTAATGACAACTATTTTGAGGATATCGAAAACTCTGCATTGAATTTTTTAAAAGAAAATAAGTTCCGAGAATCTTATTACATAGGATATGACAGCCTTAAGTCGGTACTCCAATCAAAATATAAATACGAAATCGATGAGACATCGCTTAACAATTATAATGAACTCAATGAAATGAGAGCTGTCGTATTTAAAGGGAAAAAAGATAAACTATTATTAAATAATAAACTATCGGAAGCACAAAAAGCATTTGTCGCAGGCAAAGAGCTAGCTTATAATTATTTAGGGATAAAAGACCGAAGTTTTGTTTATTCCAGCATGAGATTGAATACTTTTGATCACCTATTGAATTATTTTAAAGCATCTTATTTTTCTACGGCGCTTCTAATGAATAAAAATTTATTTTTAGAAGATTTACGGAAATTATTCAATAGCAATAAATGGAGCAATAAAGAGTTTTTACTGTTAGCCAATAAATATAATGCTACAACCGAGATGTTTTTTCAGAGAATAACTAACCTATCTGCGAAGTATTTCGGTTTACATAAAATTTTCTTTTTACGGTTTAATTATGATTCAAAATTAAATGAATATACGCCGACTAATGAATTAAGATTAAATACCCGCAGGAATCCCGGAGCATATCAGGCAAACGAGCATTATTGCCGAAGGTGGATCTCATTTGAGACTTTAAACAAAATCGAATCAGAGATAAAACGAAATAAAAACTTTTCCGGAAGGGTTTCCGGAATTCTCCACTCTAAATTTGATGGGTCTAAAGACGAGTATATTTGTTTATCCATTGCTCAAAAAGGAAATCTGCAAAAGGATTTATTATCTAGTATGACAATCGGGTTTCAGGTAGATGATACTTTGAGACAAAAAATTAAGTTTTACGATGATTCTAATGTACCAATTAAAACAGTCAATGATACTTGTGAAAAATGCTTAATATCAAATTGCAAAGAAAGAGTAGCCCCTCCAAATACGGCAGAACGCATGGCAAAATATAATAACATTGAGAAAGCTCTAATAAGATTAAAAGAGGAATTTACAATTTGATTTTATTATATAAGCCCCGGAGATATTAAAAAATAAATTAACATAAAGAATGACTTAATTTATTGTGA
>JAJXTM010000190.1 GCA_021783875.1 Bacteroidota bacterium | reverse complement strand
TTAAATAAATTAAATAGTTAATTAATTAAAACATACTTTTATTATAATATTTTTACGAACTTTACCTCCTTTCTCAATTAAATGGATTAAACAATTCCCATTATAAAATAAAATATTTCCCCTATTACAATATGATTGTCCTATTCCCTCCTTTCATATTTATAATTGAGTTAATTATTTATAACCTATATCTAATTCCTAAGTCCATTGTCCATCCGTAACTTTCAGTATATGTTGGTCTAGGATCTGCTAAATAATTTTGATACCCAACCGGATTGTTAATGTTTGCATAGTTAAATAAAACCTCAAGTCCATTTACCGGGAGCTTTTGTGCAATCTGCAAATCCCATTTTGCAAATTGAGAGACGTTGTTTTGAAATTCTGTTAAATTTGGGAAACTTGAAACCATTGATCCAGTATATTGGTAAGACAACCAAAGATTGAATCCTTTATAATTATATCCAAAAGAGAAATTTGCCATACTTTTTGGCTGATTAAGAACAGGACCGGAATAAATGGAATCAACTGAAACTAGTTGTGTTATTGGTCTTCCTTTACTGTCATGCCCTGTGGTTACTACGCTTGTTTTTGAATATTCATATTTGGTAGAAGAATTAATTAAAGTAAAGTTCACATCTAAAGAGATATAGTTAAATGGTTCCGGCAGATACCATAAGTTTGTTTGAGCTTCAAATTCTAATCCTTTTAAGAATACGGGGAAACTATGGTTCTGAGGTATTGTTATTAATACCGTCGATGTATTAGAGAAATATTGACTTATATCATTCCCAAATATCCATGGCTGACCTGAGGTTCTAAAAATGGAAGGTGTCCATATCATATTTTTAACAGTTTTATAGAACCCATCTATTGATACTAATCCAATTTTACTTCCAAATATTGCAATCTGTGCATCAAAGTTTGACCAGAGTTCAGGTTTCAAATCCGGATTTCCGGATTGATAAAATTCTTGACCCGACCCTCTATTAACATAAACATTTGGCAATAAATCATTATAATTCGGTCTGTTTAAAGTTTGTGTAAATGAAAATAACGTCTGAATCCAGCTTGCAGGTTTGACTTTAAGATGTAAATTCGGAAGCCAGTATTCATCATTATGAGTTGAGTCTGTCGAATATCCGGGTGCATGCTTAGGGTCTTGGAAGGAAACGGTTTCCTGCCACCAACCTCCTAAATTATCTCTTACCTTTTCGTATCGTACTCCAGGAATAAAAGTAACAATATCGCCCAAATCAAATTCCCCCATTAAATAACCGGAATAATAATATTCATTCACTAGCTGTGTATTCAACTTTATGCCCGCCCAATCAGGGGAGAAACCTATTTTACCACTTGAAAATGCTGGAGGAAGCGCTTTTGGATTAATATTTATATAGTAATTTGAAAAACTATTCCACCAGTCAAATACTTGATTTAAACGGTTAATGTTAGGATACCATCCAAAAAAGTATTGACCTTTTAAAAAGTTATTAACCGTAGATTCATTGAGTCCATACATTGATAGATTATTAGATGGAGTTACACCTGCCCAAGGAAGAGCTTGAGTTGCATAGCTTCCCCAATTAGGAATTAAAACAATATATTCACTTCTAGAATCATAATTTCTATCTCTTGAATTTAATTTATATTCAGCGCCGAACTTAATATAGCCTGAGATATAATCTCCCATTTGATAAGGAATTTTTGAATTAATAAATGCATTAACATGCTTTTCAATCATATCATCAGCCGCGCGACCCATGGTATATAATTGAAAATTATTTAAAGTTGTTGCTGAGAGTCCGTCTGTAGCGCCCGCGAGTATTTGATTCAACGGTAAGCTTTCAAGTGCGTAATTACCATAATTACTTAGACCCGGTAGCATATCTGAAAACATCCAATTCCTCGAATCCGGAGTATAATCATGCGATTGAGAAAACGATAATCCTTCATCCAATTCAAATGATTCAAACTGATGCTCTGCCTTAAGTGAACCGATATATAATTCTGTATATATATGCGGAACATCGTTTATTATATAATTTGCACCTCCGTTTATAGGAGAGTAGTTCTTAGTGACATCAGTATAATTCTGATCTGTGTGTGAAAAAAAGTTAGTGAAGGAAAGCTTTGTAACCGAAGAAAGTCTATAATCAAATACCAATGTCCCGGCATCCTTACCATTAATTCTTGTTTCGTCATTCAAACTAATCCCATTAGCATAAAGAGGAGCTAACTGTCCGGCAACCGGAACTGATACTATTTGATAACCAGCACTTAAAGTCTGTGCGCTTCTATTGACATTCTCAGCATCAAGGCTTAATAATATACCTAACTTGTCATTAAAAAATCTATTGCTGACTGAACCTTGAAATATGTAGTTTTTCAAATAATTATTTAATTCATTATAACCGCCTTGAGCCATTAAACTATATTTCAATCCGCTCGGAGCTTCATTTAGTTTTAGATTTATTACACCTGCTACTGCATCACCTTCCATATCAGAAGTAATTGACTTAAAGACTTCAACTCCATGAAGAGCGTATTCAGAGATACCGTTTATATCAGTAGCCCTAGTATTATCATCGGTAGAAGGCAGCGGAATACCATCTAATAAGACTTGAGTATATTTTGGATCTAAGCCGCGAATTACAACACCGGTACCTTCTCCGCCCGACCTTATAAGTGAAACTCCGGGTAAACGCCCTATAGCTTCCGCAGCATTTGCATCAGGATTCTCTTGCAGACGATCAGCTGAAACCACGTTCTTAATAGTATTTGAATTAATTTGTTCATTGATTGCTCCCTGTTGACCAACTCGTTGGGCTGTGACAACTACTTCCTTTCCCTTTATTGCAGTGATTTCTAGTTTTATATTAAGTTCCGTTATTTTGTCAGGCTGAATTGTTACTTCTAGCTTTTTTGTTTCGTAACCTACATAAGAGGCAGAAACTTCTTGTTTTCCAGTTCCAATATTCCTTATAATATAGTATCCTTCAGCATCAGCAGCAGCGCCGTTGTTTGTCCCTACGATCATAACAGTTGCATAGGGAAGTGCTTTTTTTGTGTCTGACCCAATAATACGACCTTTAAGGGTTCCTTTAGATGTACTTTGTGAAAACACAGTTACCGCACTAGCAAAATAAAAAAATAAGAATACCAAACGACTAAAGTGTACTTTAGTTTTCATATTAATCTCTTTCTAAATATTATTATAATTAAAACTGAAGATTCCTTTTAAGGTAAAGTGAATTATTGTCTAACTGGATGGATGGGTTAAATTTTCGTTTATTAAAGTAGATGAAGAAATTGCTTGGGAAAATAATTTATCTTTTCAAGATTTCAGAATCAATTATTATATCGTTAAGATTATCTTGAGTTCCGTTTTGTTCAATTAGTCTAATCAACAAGTCAACAGAAGATTTTCCCATTATGTAAGGATTTTGGTTAACAGTATAAAAAGGCACACCTAACCGGGATACTATATCATTATCGCCGAATTCCCCAAGCATAATATCCTTTGGTACTGTTTGACCGCTTTCCAATATTGCTTTGCCAGCGCCATATGTAATTAATCCTCCAATACTTATAACTCCATCAATTTTAATTTTTGTTTTAAGTATTGAAAGCATTTTATTATAACTATCAGAAAAATTCCTAAAAGAATGCAATATCAAACTAGGGTCAAAGGCTATGTTATTTTCTTTAAGCGCTAATTTGTATCCATCAAAACGATCTTTGGCTACTGGAATTCCAGTATTTGGACCTAAGAAAAGAATACGCCTTCTGCCTTGTTTAATCATTTTTGTTGTAAGTTCATAAGAAGCTTTTTTATCGTCAATTGTAACTGACTTATAATCCAATCCCTCAAGTTTTCTATCCCAGCATACTATTTTGACGCCCTCTTCTCCCAGCTTTTTATATATATCATAATTGCTTTTATGACCTGTTGCATTTAACAATATTCCGTCTGCAAAAACGTCCGATAAAAATTCTAACTTTTTCTTCTCTATAACTTTATTTTCATCATGAATCAATAAAATAGTTTCATACCCTTTTTTATTTGCCTCCTCATACATACCACGTACAGCTTCTGAAAAGAATGATATACGCAAATCCGGGACAAGTATTCCGAGTATTTTACTTTTATTATTGATTAAAGATCTTGCTAATAAATTTGGTCTGTAACCCAGTTCCTTAGCTTTAGCTTTTACTTTCTCTCGCATATTTAGGGAGATATCACTGCTGTCCCTTAAAGCTTTCGATACTGTGGCAGGTGTAACTGAGAGTATGTTTGCTAAATCTTTTAAGGTTAGCTTTTTCCCGGGTTTTATAATCATAGGAATCTATTTTAATTAAATTGTTTTGTTATTTGTGGTATAAAATAACTTATTAAAAATCAATATGAAAATGATTAGATTAAATTTTCTTTTTCTTATATATCCAAAAGGGTGAACTAAAACCCAAAATTATAATCCCAAATAAATTTAATACTTTCCCTGTATTAGTTTCTATTGTCCTATCAAACACTAAAATGAGTGAGAAAATTGTTAATAATAATCCAAAAAGGGATATTATTTTAGTTAATAATTTAAATCGTGAATCTTCCATTGTAATTGTAATAGATTAGTTCGATTCAGCCATTTCATTAGACAGGCTGTTAACAGATACCCTTTTACTTAAGACTTCAACTTCATATTTCTGAATTTCTTTTATATAATCCTCACCCACCGGTACATTGTTAATCAAACAATAATAATCGTAAACTGCACCAAAAGGTTTCGTCTTCAATAATTCAAGGAATGCAAGACGTTCAAAGTTCTTCCCGGAGTCTTCGAACTCCTTTAACATTTTAGTCGGTTCAAGCAGAGCATATAAAAATGCTAATTGAGTAGCACGAGCGCCTATAACGAAAGCGCCTATACGATTAATGCTGCCATCAAAATAATCAAGACCAATATTTACTCTATTTAGCACATTTGCTCGAACTACCTCCTGGGCAATTAGCTGAATCTCATCATTGAATATTACAACATGATCGCTATCCCAGCGGACTCCGCGGCTTACGTGCAGCAATAATTCTTCAACAAACTGCAGCAAGGAGGTAATTTTATCACCAATCTGTTCTGTGGGATGGAAGTGTCCGTTGTCAAGACAAATAAGTTTATTGTTCTTAACCGCATATCCCATGTAAAATTCATGAGAGCCAACTACCATTGACTCCGAGCCGATTCCGAAAAGTTTACTTTCAACGGAATCCTTAAGGTATTCTTTCGGATATTTTTCACTAAATATCTCATCAAGTGATTTCTTTAATATGTTACGATGAGTATTGCGATCAACAGGCGTATCCTTC
>JAJXTM010000189.1 GCA_021783875.1 Bacteroidota bacterium | reverse complement strand
TAAGTTGAAATGATTTAATCCCACGATCAACAAATTGTTGATTGAAAAGAGGTGAACAGGTTAACATAAAATCGAAACTTTTGCTCAAATTCATTTGATTTAAATTAAATGGGTTACAACACCAACCAATAACTAATTTAACTTTTGGAATTTGATTACGTAAATAATTGATCCATTCACCATTAAAAAGATTACTATCTTGGAATAATATGACATCCGGAGCGATCCATTTTAATTGGAAAAGGAGTAATTCTTTCCCTTTTAGGTTTACTCCATGTTCTCTAGCCCAAGCATTTTGAAGAGCCTCAGCATTATAAATAATTTCATATGCATCAACTCCAATTTTTATTAGATTTTTCTGAAAGTAGTCAGCCCAAGCAAAAGAATCATACATAAGTCGTTTATATTGATCGGAATAAGACCTTTCACTTTCATTTTTGTTTCTACCATAATAGTATTCTAAATAATCTCGATAAAAAGATGTTATTTTTACGAAGCGATAACTCATCAATCAGCTAATTTTTTTAGAAATGTTATTTAGGAAAAATTCTTACTAATAAAATCTTATAGGCTGCATTTATATCTTCAGAAACTCTAAAGAATAAAACCAATGAAATAAAAACTGATACAATAATAATAGATCTTGCTATAATGTCCAATAAGAAATGATATTCAATATGTGGCATAAAATTATTTATTAAAAAAGTAAAACTAACAATTAACAAAGTTTTTAAGGTATTTAATGAAAATGGATGAATTTTAAATAAAAACAACAAAAGGAAATATCTAATCGAATTAATTAAAAAAACGGATAAAGCAGTTGCTACAGCTGCACCAGTCATTCCAAGCTTGGGAATAAGAAATAAATTTGTCGCAACCGCTATAAGACCGTATAAAGGATAAAACGACAAATCCAATTTATAGTATTTTGAAGTCCCCACAATTTCCTGATTAATTCCAGTAGCCATATCGAATATTTTCCCTAGTCCAATAAAAAAAACCACCCATTTACCTTGGGCATAGATATTCCCATGCGGAATTAATTTGAATATATTATCAATATTAAACCAAATTAATAAAAATAGAATCCCACCAATAACTAATTGTGTAATTGAAGATTTCTTATAAAGTTCTTCAAGCTTTTTTATATTATTATCCTTATTTGCTTCCGATACTAAAGGGATTAATACTTGTGAGAGAGATTTTTTCGGGATTTCAATAAAAGTAGCAATGAAGAATGCAATTGTATATATACCGGTTATTCTTAGACCGGAATAAGCGCTTAACATCAAACTGTCGATATTATTAATTACTACTCCGCTAGCATTACCCATAAGTACAAATCCAGAAAAGACGAGGATACTTTTAAACATAGGACTTTTGAAAATACCTTTGTTGGGCTTAATGAAAAGATATCTTTTTGTATAAGTGTAATATATCAGTACAATTAAAACAATTCCATAAAATCCGATAAGAATATTGACAAACCATTGGTATTCAAATTTAATAAAAAGGAATAACAATAAACTTAAAGAAAGGAAGATACGAGTTAACACTTCGCGAGTGAAGATAGGAAATACAGGATTCTGTTGAATAACATTATACGATTCAAAAATAGTAATAAATACTAGAATTATGGTAAATGGGATCAGCTGATAAAAATAATTTAATAAAAGAGGAGAATTCTTTACAAAAGCTTCTACGAATAAAAATTTAAAATTTAATATAAATAATATAAAAATAGTTGAACCAATAGTTCCAATGACAAGTAGGAAAAACAGAAACCCATTATTCTTATTTTTATAATCTTTAAAATAAGGGAAAAATTTTGTCGGGATATTCCCTGCTGCTAGACTTGCAAATGTAGAGAACAATAAGGCAACGTTAATAATAGTTCTGACAAGTCCGATTTGAGTTTCAGTAAAAATATACGGGAATAGCCAAAGTGTATTGATAATGCCAATCCCAATTCCTAAGTAAGTAAGTACAACCGATTTTGCACTTTGTCGAATGACTATTCCCATAATTTAATAACCGCTGAATATCTTAGGTAATTATTATTTCTCATTAACTATAATTTGCAACTCATCTTCAATCATCATTTTTATAATATCGTCAACAAAATATTTTGGTTGCCAATTTAAGATAATCTTTGCCTTTGAAGGGTCCCCAAGGCTATTGGTCAAATCTGTTGGTCGTATTAAGTCATTGTCATATTTAATAAAATTATCTGAATCTAAATTAAAATAACCAAAAGTCTTTTTTATAAATTCTTCCAATGATATGTTTTTTCCTGTTGCAATAACAAAGTCATCTGGTTTATTATTTTGAAGAATTAAGTACATTGCCTCAACATATTCGGGAGCCCAACCCCAGTCCCTCTTAATTAAAATATTGCCCAACTTTAATTTTTCATTTGACCCCTTAGCTATTCTACAGGCCGTTTCGATAATTTTCTTTGTAACAAATCTTTTAGGCCTTAATGGTGATTCATGGTTAAAAAGAATTCCTGAACAAGCAAAAAGGTTATATGCTTCTCTGTAATTAGACAACTGCCAAAAAGCTGCTGATTTTGCAACAGCATAGGGACTTCTTGGTCTAAAAGGCGTATTTTCGTTCGCTGGTTCCCCATTAGTATCTCCGAAACATTCACTCGAGCATGCATTATAGAATTTTACCGGTAATTTATGAAAACGCATAACTTCTAAAATATTTAACGTTCCTATACTTATACTTTCCAATGTCTCAACAGGTTGTAAAAATGAGAGACCGACAGATGTTTGTCCAGATAGATTATATATTTCAGTTGGCTGAACTTGTAGTATCGTTTGCATTACGCTTCTAAAGTCTATTAATGACATTGAATGTAATATAATCTTTTCAAAAATTTTTAATTTTTTCAGTCCATAGAAATTTGATAAATCAGCATCTCTTGAGGTTCCATGGACTTCATAATTTTTATTTAATAGATATCTCGCCAAATATGTCCCATCTTGGCCTGATATTCCTATTATTAATGCTCTATTCATATATTTAATTACAAAATATTTTATTTGTTCTCTTAATATAATACATGAAAAATATAATTGTAAATGTAATACATTCTGGATTCTTTCAAGTTCATTCTTACTTATACATTGGAAAGAGGAAATTTAAGGTTTTTATTTTTTTATTAATTCGAATTTTTCTATTATTAATAATATATTTTGAATGTTTACTCACAATTTATTGAAGTTACCTCAACTATTTTTGTATTTTACCCAATCACTAATTAAATAAAACTTTAATTATAAAAAATATTTTAAGATTATAATGATTAATAATTTAAACAACATACGATATAAAGTTCTTTTTTTTGCAAGTTGGTTCCCTAATAGAAATAGCCAAGTTTTGGGAGTTTTTGTAAAAAGAAAAGCTCTTGCAATTTCTCGTCTCTGTAACGTTTCCGTTCTTTATATTTCTGCTGACCCATCAATGAAAGATAAGACGTTTGAAGTTGATTGCCATACTGAAGATGAATTGCTAATTGTGAGAGTGTACTTTAAATATTTTTTTTCTGGAATAATAAGAAAAATTTTATATAATTTTAGTTTTTTAATTGCACATTATATTGGATGGAAAAGAATCAAGAAAGAATGGGGTAACCCGGATTTAATACATGTTAATGTAATTGACAGATCTGGTTATATTGCACTAATCTTAAAATATATAAAAAAAATTAAGTATGTGATTACAGAACACTCAACTCCTGATATTAATTATTTAAGAGGACTTACTAAAAAAACAAAAATCCCATTGAAATTCTTAAAAAAACTAGTAATTATTAACTCTGAATTCATTAATGTTGACTCTAAGGCTTCACTAGATTATTATAAAAAAGTTGGATTTAAGGGAAACTTTGGAGTAATAAAGAACGTTGTAGAGATAAAACCAGAATTTTTAATCCCCTCGAAACGTAATAAAAAAGATAATATTATAAGAGCTGTTCATATTTCAATATTAAATGAAAGGAAAAATGTTTCAGATATAATAAAAGCTTTTGACCATATCTGTAATAAGTTAGATAGAAAAGGAATAGAATTACATTTAATCGGAGATGGGGAACAAAAAAAACAACTGGAAAATTTAGCCAATGATTTAAATTTATTAAATAAAAATATATTTTTCCATGGATTTGTTGATGAAAATAAAAAATTAGAGATATTAACTAATTCCGATTTCCATATACTTAATAGTGATGAAGAAGGTTTTTCAGTTGTTACGGCTGAATCAATACTATATGGAATTCCTGTAATTGCAACAAAGTGTGGCGGTCCAGAAGATTTTGTCCCAAAGGAAGTTGGAATTTTAATTGAAAGAAGAAACCTTAAGGAGCTTATAGATGCAATTAACTTTATGATGGATAATTCCCAATATTATGACCCTTCAATACTTCAAGAATTTGGGAAAAATAATTTTAGTCCGGAAATAATTTGTAACGATACTTATAAAGTTTATAAACAAGTAATAACTAAATGGCGAGCAGGCAACACTAGCTACATTGTAAATATCGATTCAGATTGGATTGTCCTTGATGTTGGAAGCGGCCATCATCCTAATAGGCGGGCTAATGTAATTCTAGAAAAATATCTGGGAGAGACCATACATCGTACTAATCAAATAGTAAAAACACCATCGGATAAGCAATTGATTGTAGGAGATGCTTTGTCAATGCCTTTTAAAAATAAAGAATTTGACTTTGTAATTGCATCCCATATTGGAGAACATATTGATGATCCAGTAAAATTTTGTTCTGAGTTAAAAAGAGTCGCTAAGAAAGGTTATATTGAAACTCCAGGTCCACTTACAGAATTCTTCCTTCCTTCAATTGCACATAAATGGGTAGTAAAAAGAAAAGGTAATATAATATATTTTAAGAAAAATCATAGAGTGAAACCATTCTCAAAATTATTTTATTCAATTTTCTATTTGAATGGAGAGGGTAACGATTTTGAGACTATTAAAAGCAACAGCCTCATTCTCAAGATGTTTAATTTCGTAATGGTCAAAATTTGGATATTCCTACCCCTTACCTATATGAGAATTGTTTGGAACGAGGAATTATCAGTAATGGTTATTGATGAATAATTCTCTTTATACTACCTCATTTACTTTACCATTTTTCAAAATGTACTTCTTTTTTGATTTATTGCAATATGCAATCCCGAATTCGTCAAACTTTAATTTCTTTCCGGCTTCGCTTACCCATCCGATAATTTTATTTGGATTACCAACAACCAAAGCATAATCTGGAATATCTTTAGTTACAACTGTCCCTGCGCCTATCATTGAATGTTTACCTATAATATTTCCGCAAATTATTGTTGCATTTGCTCCAATTGAAGCACCTA
>JAJXTM010000188.1 GCA_021783875.1 Bacteroidota bacterium | reverse complement strand
TTAAGCGCCGCAGTGCCGCATGTTGCAAGTCCGGTTGGTGGAGTTAAGTTGCAGGTTACTGATCCTATGCTTACTTGGTATGTACCAACTTATGATACAAGCATAACTTCTTATGACGTTCAATATTCTACGAATTCAGATTTCTCAAGTGCTTATACAATACCGAATTTGAGTAAGACTAATCAGGTACTAAGCTCTCTGCAGCCGGGTCAGTTATACTACTGGAGAGTTAGGTCTTCTGTAAGTAACGGTACATCATCATCCTATTCTTATTCAGGAAGTTTCTATTCGGCTGGAACAACTGGAATAACAGATAATCAGGTAGTTCCATATAAATTTGCAGTGGATCAAAATTATCCGAATCCATTTAATCCATCTACTCAAATTAGATATTCTATACCGAAGTCTTCTTTAGTAACTATTACGATATATAACATCCTTGGACAAGAAGTTCGTACATTGATTAACGAAAATCAAGTTGCAGGTAACTATTCTGTTCAATGGAATGGTAAAAATAATTTCGGTATACAAGTAGGCACAGGAGTATATATTTATCGTGTTGTAGCGGGCTTAAATGTTGCCTCCAAGAAGATGATTTTACTCAAGTAAAATAATAATCTGCTATTAAGTTAAAATACTGAGCCGCTTTATGCGGCTCTTTTATTATCTAAAAATTTCAAACCTTTGAGTTGATCAAAATTGCCAGTGCTCAATTTAAAAAATATTTTCTTATAAATGATTAAATCCTTTTATCAAATTGGAAATAGTATAAAATAATTATTTAATCTTTACTAGAATAATAATTTCTTTTGAAGTACAAAGGTGGTATTATTTGTGAAAGTAGGGGATTACTAAAAGTAAAATGAATCGAACTTCAACAACTCCTAACTATATATGACTATAAAATTAAATTCAAGTGTACTAAAAACCAGATCCTCTTTTTAGGTATTAGTCTAAAAATTAAAATATATTACAGGTTGAAGTTGTGCAGATTCTACCTGAACTACTAGTAAAATCATTAAGGCTAGCAATATTGCTTGGATATAGATAGGTGCTGCTGTGATCATACTTTTTACTTTATTATCCACTGATTTAGGAATAAAGTGGAGCGCATACCCAAGTAGAATTAATACAAATACCTCAGTATAACCCGAAATCCATTGAAAAAAAACTGCGCCATGGAAAAATTCGAATATTTGATGAAAAACATTCCGGGCAGTTTTTAAAGAATCCGATCGAAAAATAATTGCAGTTATAAGCACTAAATGAAAAGTTACAAAGATTTGGAATACCTTTAATGTCTTTGTCCCAGTAAGATGTATTTTATCATAAAAAGCTTTTCGATATTTTTGCGTTAATAGTGAAACTGCAAGATATGTACTATGAAATAATCCAAAAACTACAAAAGTCCAATTTGCTCCATGCCAAAATCCTACAATTAAAAAAGTAATAAAAATTGCTAATGCACTTCCGTATATTCGCATTCTTCTAAAATTCATTTGTAATGGTTTGAATAGATAATCCAAAAGCCATGTCGAAAGGGAAATATGCCACCTTCGCCAATAATCAGCAATGCTTGTAGCAAGAAATGGAATATTAAAATTATCCATTAATTTAAAACCTAATAAAGAAGCAATCCCGAGTGCCATATCTGTGTATCCTGAAAAATCGCAATATATTTGAATAGAGTAGGCATATGATGCTAACAGATTTTCGACTCCGGTAAACCTTAAGGGTACTTGAAAAACTCGATCAACGAAATTTAACCCAATATAATCTGCTATAACGACTTTTTTAAATAAACCAGACATTATTAAAAATACTGCTTTCCCCATATCTTCTTTTGTCGGAACAAGATCACCACCTATTTGGGGTAGAAATGCAACAGCTCTATCAATAGGACCTGCTAGAATATTAGGAAAGAAATACATATAAAGTACAAAATCTCTTAAATTATTAGTAGGTTCCATAGTGCCGATAAAGATTTCAATAACATAACTCAATGCTTTGAAAGTATAAAAAGAGATTCCTACTGGCAGAATAATATTAAGTAATTGAATATTTCCTGATGTAAGTTCACTAAAAATCTGAATAAAGAAATTTGTGTATTTAAAATAAATCAGCAATCCTAAATTAATAAGAAGTATAGAAAAGAAAAGAATTCTTCTAATTCCATCAGTTTTAGATTTATAAATCCAGGAGCCGAAATAAAAATTAATAAACGTCGATAAGAATAAAAGCAGAAAAAAATAACCCGAGTCTTTATAATAAAAGAATAAAGAAAAAAAAATTAAAGTATAAATCTTTAAGTTTTTACTAAAAGAAAAAATGCGATAAAAAAGTAAAAGAGAAAAAAAGAAAAAAAGGAAAAAACTGGTACTGAAATATAGTTGGTTTGCTGGATCATAAACGAAAAGCTGTTGAAGTTTATTAAAATCTATATACTGCATAAAACGATTGAAGTCTAAAAATCCAATCATTATACCTGCCTAAAATTTAATAAATATTTCATAATTTAATTAATTTAGTTGAAGTTTTGAATCAACAAGTTTTTGAAGCTCACCCATGTTTTTGACTTTTAAAATTTCAATTCCCTTGAAATGAATATTGTAATCTCTTTCAACTGCCATTATAACATTTATATGGTTGAATGAATCCCATCCGGGAACTTGATTTGCGGTTGTTTCATCTTTAAAGTCAAAACTTGTAAGTTTTAATTCATTTAGAATAATTTTTTGAAGTTTCTCGGATACCATCTTTTCTCCTTAATAATTAAGAAACAAGTCTAAATTTTTATTTATAAGAATAGTAAGCAGTTAAAATTGCATTTGCAATCATATCCCCAATTTTTGCTGATCCCTGCCAAGAAGGATGAGTATAATCCATTAAGGCTAAAGGCGGATTGTCGTTCACCCAACGTTCCATTGAATTATATCCCCCCATTGCTTCAAATAGATTCCAAAATGCAATACCAGTTTTGCTTACAATATCCTCTTGAACCTTTAATAACAATGGGACATTAGGATCAGTAATAAAACGTGTCCCGCGTTTTATGCCTCTATCGCCAACTCCAAGCAACAATATACTCGTTTTAGGGAAAGCTTTTTTCAAATTATTTATTACTTTTATCATTTGATTTTCGTACCAAACATTATCAGAAGCACTAAAACTTGTTTCATTGGCTCCGAATGCAAGAATAATTAATTTATAATTAAGCATTTTTTCAAACTGAAAAAATGAAGATTCTGGAATTTTAGAAAATCCTAGTCCAGTATTTCCTCTCCACGGAAAGTTGTCTACATAAACACCATTTCCATCTTCAAGGCTGACTCCATAGAAATAAGCTTGGTCTCCAAAAGTCGTCGTTAGTTTGAATGATTGTGCATTTCCACCCGGTGCATTAAGCTTTAATTCTTTTAGTGTATTTCCTGTTTGTAATACAGCTGATTGTTCAGCTTGGTTATTAAAAGAATATTTAACTGTTGAAGATTTTGCATTGCTGTAAAATACTCTAACCATATTAAAAGAATTTAAATATGGCATCCAATTTGTCGTTTGATATTGAACCCAACTTTCTGCCTGAGGAACAGAAACATCTCCATTCATACCTAATGGTAAATTCCCAGGATTACCAAATACAACAGATCCTGTAGTCCAATTGTTTGAAAATGATTGTTTTGTTGTAGTTCGAAAAGTAATATCTTGTGAAGTTATTGAAAGAAATCCTACTCCTTTTCCTCCAAATTTCTGCTGAAAGTCTTGTCTAATATTTGCGGTTATCGCATCTCCTTCAACCCCGGAATCGCCGTAATGAGCAATTCGAATTTTTTCGTTTTTAGAATTTTTTAGAGCCTCAAAAAAATATTTCATTTGATCTAGATTCCCTGAAAGAGGGATGTTATTTGTTTGAATTGTCTGATAACTTTCAGCATCATTGTTGGAGGTTACCTTTTGATTATTTCTAGTATTATTCTCAATTATTGATTTTATTAAAGATAGAGATAAGTCTTCTCCAATATCAGCAGAATTAAATTTTGTGTTAGATATATATAATCGATTATTATTCTTACTAACCTTGGATTTATTGCTATTAAAACTTTGTAAAGAATCTGGTTTTATGTCCATAAATAAATCAACTGGTTTTATAGTGTAACCAAATATTGTAACATTATTTAGGAAATGAGCTAGGATTAGAACAAATAAAATTGTTAAACCAATTAGAATAACAGGTTTATTTTGTTGATTTTCGTGCGACATGAGAGATATAACCTTCTTTAATTTTAAAATAATTTCAATTAAAATTCTGATAATTTATAACAACTATTATACCAACATATTTAATTTAATATAGATAAAAAATAATCTTAAATCGAATAAAAATGAGATTAATATATCAAATTAAGAATTTTCTATTGAAAAAATAAATTATTATTATACACCACTGTTTGCTAAAATAGAACTAAAGAAATTTATCTTTTTTAAGTTCTAAATGCAAATATTTGCAGCTAAGAAAAACAAGCGTTAAAAATTATTTTTTATTAACAGCTTGCTAATCTAATTATTCTAATATATTTTTTTGTGAGGAATCTCAATTAAAATATTATAATTGCGCTAAACTTTTTCTATACCTTTTTTGAAATTGGGTTTTATAATCTAACATTACTTTAGTTTTATGGTTTTAATTATGATAACCAAAATAATGGGAATAGATTATCGAAATTTATTCCATTATGGAAGAAAGTTATTTTATCCGATAAAAATTATTAATAGGAGATGTAATATATGAATCTAGATGTTATTGTTTTTGCAGCCCATCCCGATGATGCTGAATTATCAATGGGAGGAACAATTCATAAACTTACTTCCAACAATTTGAAAGTAGGTATTATAGATTTTACAAAAGGGGAATTAGGAACGCGAGGTTCGGCTGAAATACGCCAAAAGGAGGCATTCCAAGCCGCTATTGCATTAAAGGTTGCTGTAAGAGAAAACTTGAATATCCCCGATGGCAATATTGAAGCAAATAGTGAAAACCTTTTGAAGGTAATTGTTTTGATGCGAAAGTACAAACCAAAAATAATTTTTGCTCCTTATTTTAATGACCGTCATCCCGATCACATAGATGTTAGCAAGATTGTAAAGAAAGCAATTTTTTCATCCGGACTGTCAAAAATATTTACTACTGATAAAGGAATTTCTCAGGATGCTTTTAGACCGGCAAAACTTTTTTATTATATGCAAACATATACCTTTGAACCTTCATTCATTATCGATGTCACTGATAGTTTCTCTGATAAAATGAAAGCCGTTCGTACTTATGAAACACAATTTCATAATCCTAAAAGTTCCGAACCTGAAACTTTTATTAGTCGTCCGGAATTTATAAATTATATTGAATCCCGTGCTCAATTCTATGGATTTCAA
>JAJXTM010000187.1 GCA_021783875.1 Bacteroidota bacterium | reverse complement strand
TGATGCCAGATAAAAGCCCGGTTGTCCCCGGCTGGTCCATATGGCTTTTTACCAGACCAGCCAATGAAGTTGGCGGTGATTTAGTTGATTATCTGAGAATCGGAGATGAAAGAGTCGGTATGACCATTGCAGATGTCGCAGGCAAGGGACTGCATGCTGCACTTTTAATGGCAAAATTACAATCTACAATTCGGGCACTTGCATCAGATTATGAATCGCTATCAGAGTTATGCAATAAAATAAATCAAATATTCTGCCGAGACAGTCTTCCGAACATTTTTGCTTCCATGTTTTATTTTGAAGTGAAACCCAATAACAATGTGATAAAATTTGTAAATGCCGGACATCTCCCTCCCCTACTTTTAACAAATAATGAGATCAAAGAAATTGTTCAAAATAATGCTGCTATTGGGCTAAACAAGAATTTTTCATTTAAAGAAGATATTATTACCATGCAAAGGGGTGAAATACTTATCGCATATTCTGATGGTGTTACCGATGCTAGAAATGAAAACGGACAGTTTTATGAAAAAGATAATTTTATAAGGTTATTAAAAGATATTTCAAAAAACAAATTTGAAGATATGGGAGAAATAATTGTTAAGAATATTGATTTGTTCTCTGGTGATGCGCCTTCTAATGATGATTTATCTTTGATAATAGTCAGAAAAGAATAAAGATACGACTAATCTTTTAAGTAATAGCATTTTTTATCTCATGTTTATATCATTACTGATACAAATAATATCGCTTTGATAATTTCTTAAACTCTTTAATATCCTTATTAAGATAGTTTTTAATATCGTCGTACTTCATATTTTTTAAAAATAATTCTCTAACTTTTGAACTGCCGCAAACATTATCAAAAAATTTTAATCTTTGTTTAGAAGCTAATGTAAATGGATTTTTATCAGGATACATTTCTGTTTGCACTTGCATAAACAAAAATTGCAAACTCATAAGATTAACTTTACGATAATCGGTTATATGAATTTCCACTCCATGCAATTCTTTGTTTCGGAAAATTCCGTAAAATGGTTTAATATTTATAGGACGAAAAAGAACTCCCTTCAATCCGAGTGCATTCATTTTATGTGCAAGCATTTCAGGGTCAATCCATTCAGCTGCAAATATTTGGAACGGCAAAGTGTAACCTACTCCTTCGGATAAAGTTCCAAGTTCTCCCATGATTCCGCTAGCGACATAATATTCCGGAGTGTCAAAATGGGGTATGTGAGGTGAGGTCAAAACCCACGGAAGTCCAGTATTTTCAAATGACATACTTCTTTTCCAACCCTTCATTGGCACAACTGTAAGTTTGCATTTTTCACCATCTTTAAGCATTCCCCGGCTGTTAAGCATTTTTGCAAGTTCACCACATGTTAATCCATAAACATATGGAATTTTATATGCACTAACGAATGATTGGAACCCATCTTCTACAAGATTACCTTCAACTTTATTTCCTCCCAATGGATTTGGACGATCTAGTACAACAAACGGGATATTATTTTCAGATGCTGCTTCCATTGCTTTTCCCATTGTGCTTATATATGTATAAGAACGACAGCCGATATCCTGGATATCATAAACCAGCACATCTATACCTTTAAGCATATCTGGAGTGGGTTTGCTTGTTTTACCATATAGCGAATAAACAGGAAGATCTGTTTCTTTATCTGTGTACGATTCAACATTAGTTCCTGCTGAAAAATCACCCCTCACACCATGTTCAGGACCGAATAAGGCAACAAGTTTGACATTTTTTGCGTGAAATAAAATGTCTATAGTTGAAATGAGCTTTGAGTCTACACCTGTAGGATTTGTAATTAACCCAACTCTCTTTCCGGACAGAATATTAAAGTTATTATCTCTTAGTACTTCAATCCCAGTTTCAACCTTTGGTGTTTGAGAATAATTGGATGTTATTGAAGACAAAATAATAAAAAATATAAGCATATTTGTTTTCATTTTATTCATCTTTTAAATTATTGATTTACAAAAATTACATTAATTATTTTTATATCATGAGATAGAATAAAGGCATACATAAAAAGTGCTTTTTATCAATTGAATGAAAATTCTTCTTTAGTAATTTATTCTTAATTATTATATAAATAACTTATGAAAATAAATTAGAATATGATTTGGAAAAAAGTTAGACAAAAATATACCAAAAACGCAAGGATCATTACAAACATAAATAGAGAATTATTCAATAAATTATGTACCATATTTCTGCCTAATAATAATAATATTCTTTGGATTAATAATCCATATGATAAACCCAGCAATAATTTAACAAATTCAAGTTCCGCATTTTTTCTTAATTATAAAAAGGTTTTTATTACACGTTGTAATGCAGAGTTTGTAAATTACTATATAGATAATGGATTCGAGGTTCTTAAGTTTGGAAAAGAAGCTTTGCTTAATTTGGAGAGAAATCATTTTGTAAAAAAATCTTTACAAGAATTAATTAAAAAAGGATTAAAAGTAGGAAACATAATAGAATTAAATCATTCCATCGAAAATTTAAACAAATTAAACAATTTTAAAAATGAATGCATTCATGAAAGTGAGCCTCAATTAAAATATGTTTTTAATGATGTATTATTACCTTCTAATAGGTTATTTATATTTCTGGGAAATAATAATTTATGGCTTGGGGCAATAACGATTTCAAACAAAGGGAAAAAGAAAGTTACTACCGATCTTATGCTTCGCAGAAAGAATGCACCAAAAGGAGTAATGGAGGGATTAATATTTAATATCTTTAATATTTTAAAAAATGAAGAGTATGAATACTGGAGTCTGGGAGAAGTGCCATTCATTATTTATGATAGTCCCATATTGACAAAAGAGTTCATGCTAAATTATGCCGGACGTAAATTAATTTTTGCTTATAATTATTTAGGGCTTTATAATTTTAAAAACAAATTCAATCCAGTTTGGGAAGAAACATATCTCTGCGGGAAACCAAACCTTAACCTATCGTCTCTTTTATTTATAGCCTATCTAACTAATTTATTCAAACTAGTAATTACTAAAATTAAAATACATATCTCCTGAAATAAAAGGGAAAGAGGATATATGTATTACGATGAGAGTATAGGTGTAATGTGGATCACCATTATTTTTTTTATAATTATTTTTTATAAATGTTATTGATTTTTTATCTAGATTAAATTATATTTCGACCATTAAAGTGAAACAGTCGAAAAGTATATTGGACGAAAATAATGACCGAGCAATTATCTACAGAAAAACATAACATGATTCTTAATGCGGCTCGAAAGAGATTCGCTTATTATGGGTTTTCTAAAGTTACAATGGATGAAATAGCAGTTGATGTAGGAATGGGGAAAGCCTCTTTATACTATTACTTCCCTACTAAAGACGGTTTATTCCATGCTGTAATAAAGAATGAAGTTGAGCAGTTTCTTACAGTAGCTTATTCATTGCTAGATGAAAAAATAACTGCTTCAAAAATGCTTAAAGCTTATGCTGCAAAAAGAATCGAATATTTCCATAAATTGACCAATCTTCAAGCACTAATAATTCAACAATCTCCCGAGACTAAATCGCATGTACTAGAATTATATAAAGATTTTCATAATCAGGAAATTAAAATAGTTCAGCAAATACTACAAATCGGCAAAAAAACAGCTGAATTTGCCATTTCTAACACACAGCAAACAGCAAATATTATTCTTCAAATAATGTACGGTCCGAGAGCCTGGCTTTTAAAATTTAATGAAAATAAGCTGGATGATGAGGCTTATCAAGAACTTGATAAAACAATTAAAGAAGTAATTGATATAATTTTAATAGGAATCTCAAAAAGAAAATAAGAAAGACAAGTTTATGGAAAACAATGAAAACTCAAAATTGAACCCGAATCAAAAAGATGAAATTTACACTAAGGCTGCCGACGACGATATTGATTCTGTACCATTATATAAGAAAAAACGACTAATTATTCCTTTATTAATATTGATAATTGCAGCAGTAGTTATAGCATATTATTGGTATATGAACTTGCAGAATTTTGTATCTACCGACGATGCTTTTATTGACGCGAATAGTGTCTCAATAAGCACAAAAATGTTAGGAAGGATAGATTTCCTCGGAGCCGATGAAGGAGACACAGTTAAAACCGGCGAGGATTTAGTAGAATTAGATAAAAGCGATTTGAAGGCTGAAGAGGCTGCTGCAAAATCAAATCTAGATTTAGCACAAAAGAGTATACCTCTGGCACAGGTTAATATTAGCCGCGCACAGGATGATTTTAACAGAGCTGAGGTTCAATATAAAGGTGGAATTACAACTAAAGAACAATATGACCATGCGCAAAAAACTCTTGAAGCGGCAAAGGCAGAATTAAATATTGAACTTGCTAAGATATCAGCAGCTAATAGTCAAATAGGCGTAATTGAATCTAAGCTAAACAATACTATGATTTCATCACCGATGGATGGGGTGATCGCTAAACGTTGGGTACTCACCGGAGATGTAGTCCAGGCAGGACAGCCAATATTTACTATTTACGATTTAAAGAATATTTGGGTTACCGCAAACCTTGAAGAAACCAAGCTTAATCATATTCATCTTGGAGATCCCGTTGATATAACCGTTGATAGTTATTCTAATACACATTTTAGCGGTAAGGTCTTTGAAATTGGAAATTATACTGCATCTGAATTTTCTCTAATTCCTCCGAATAATGCATCAGGAAACTTTACAAAAGTAACACAAAGAATTCCCATTAAAATATCGATCAGTGATTCGAATTCAAATACCGGACAAAAATTTATTTTAAGACCCGGGATGTCAGTTGAAGTTTCAGTCAAGGTGAAATAATAAAATGTTTGGCTTTAAGAAAAAATCAATAAGAAACTCTTTAGTTAGTACAATACCTGCACTTCATCATGAACATCCATCCTACAAATGGTGGGTTCTTGCGAATGTTATGATTGGTACTTTTATGGCAGTGCTGGATGCAACAATAGTAGATGTTTCTCTTGCTAAAATTATGGCTACTTTTGGGATTGGAGTTGATTCAGTAAAATGGGTTGCAACAGCTTATTTACTAGTATTTGCCGTAATGCTGCCTACCTCAGGTTGGTTGGCAGACCATTTTGGATATAAGAAAATTTATGCAATGGGGCTTGGGCTTTTTACTCTTGGTTCTCTTCTATGTTCAATATCTTGGAATGAGTCTGCATTAATACTATTCCGAATTATCCAGGGCGCCGGAGCCGGATTTTTAATGCCTGTAGGAATGGCTATTATTACCAGAGAATTTCCGCCTGAGAAAAGAGGTTTAGCGCTTGGCTTTTGGGCAATTGCTGCAGCTGCATCTATATCATTAGGCCCAAGTTTAGGGGGCTATTTAATAGATAATTTTGCATGGCATTCAATTTTTGATATTAAT
>JAJXTM010000186.1 GCA_021783875.1 Bacteroidota bacterium | reverse complement strand
AACTTTATTCCATAAGAGAAAAATCCTTCAAAAGATTGAAAAATGGAATTTTTGATTATGCAATTTTCTAGTGATAGACTTGCACCATCCATAAATATTGGGTAATTAGACTGGAAATTATCAATTATACAATTTATAAAAGTCAATTGTGAATGACTTGATATATCGTAAGAAAGAGAGTTACAAAGTCCAGTTAATTTTGTATTATAAAAATTATATATACCCGAACCCTGAATTGAACCTGGACCAGTAATTACTATAATACTATCTTTCGTACCTATGGAATTAATAACACCTTGATTATTTAAACTTTTATCTAATATTAGATTTGTTCCTGGTCTAATATTTAATATTCCATCTGTCCCTATTCTGAAACTGCTGTTAACAATCCACGAATAATTAGGAGTCAAGGTCATTGTTGAGTCCATTATTCCTGATAAATATGTTCCATTATTAATCGTTAAAACAATTTTTTGTTGGACTGTATCTGGCGAACCTACAAACCAAAGTAATGCATAAAAAATAATATTTCTATTATTTGCAAGATTCGGACTTATATGAATTAATAATGGATTTCTTTCATTAGTTCTTGTTGCATAAGGACTAACACTGCCAATAAAGGCATTGTTTTTTAATATTTGAGCAGTGGTTGTATCTTCAAACTCACCAAATTTTAATCCTACAAAGACACTGTCTGATTGTCCCCAAGTATTTCTAACCGTAAACCATAGTTGAATAGTTTCTCCTGCATCTACTAATCCGTTGTTATTATCACCAGCAAGAGTATCAACTATCGTATCTGATATAATGTTTAATACTGGTTGAGGTTTAACATTGATAGCAGAATTTATTTGAATATATTTTGTTGAAGTATGAATCAAGTTTCCCCACATTAATTCTTGCGAATCGAGTGGATGTTTAGTTTTATAAAGAGCGACAGCGCCGGAAACAAGGGGTGCTGCCATTGAAGTACCGTTATAAACTCTATAATTACCGTTTGGTATCGTACTTATTATATCAGTCCCCGGCGCATTTAATTCATAATTCCATAACTTAGGATAATCGCTATAAACTGGATTATCATCGTAATTTGAAAAACCAGTACCACATGAACCATCAGCCTGAACACCTAATACATAAGATAGAGCCGCCGGGAAAAAAGGTAAACCGGGTTGATTATGACAATCAAGTCCTGGTCCTATATATTTATTATCATTTCCAGCCGCCGCAACTAATACACAAGTTGCATATGCATTAGCAAGTACATCTTCCATTAATAAAGATTCGGCATAGCTTCCCCAGCTCATATTTATTACTGTTGCACCATGTGTAACTGCATAAATAATCCCTTTTGTTATTGTTGCTACGTCACCTCTTCCATCGCTTTGGAAAACCTTTATAGGCATAATCTTCGCATGCCAGTCAACTCCTGCTATTCCAATTCCATTATTACCTTCTGCTGCGGCTATTCCCGCTACATGCGTACCATGACTATTATCGTCGCTCGGGTCATTATCATTATTTATATAATCCCAGCCTCTTATATCATTGACAACGCCGTCTGCGTCAGGGGTTGTTCGGGGATTTGGGTTTAGCCAAATATTATCCTTTAAGTCGGGATGTTTCCAATCAACTCCGGTATCAAGGATAGCGATAATCTGAGAAGTATCGCCGGTTGTGCTATCCCAAACTGCATTAACTTGCGTGGCAGGTATTCCCCACTGCTGGCTGTATAATGGATCATTTGGGGTAACTGTTTGGACATTAGAAGGTCTTCGATTGTTTGCCGATTGTGGCTTATGGTCGGAAATCCACTTCTCAGCTTCTTTTTCTGTCATAGCCGGGGATTCAGGTTTATCATCAACTACAGAAAATATATAATCAGGTTCAGCGTAGACTACATTGGAGTTGTTTTTTAATTCGTTTATTAGGTCAAGAGTCTTTGTGCTGTCTTTTAATGTAAGCTTATAAATGTTATGTAGACTTGGGCGCTGAAATGTTTTTCCGCTATATGTTTTTAACATTTGAACGCTTGTTAATCTTTTAGCATCAGGGAATAATTTATTTGAAGAGATTACCTGATATTTTTGGAGAATTACATCGACAGAAGCGACACCCATAGAAGCTGTTCCGGCAGAGGTTTTACCCATAAAAGTATTAACATCATCCTTTAAACGGACAAGCGCCACACCAGGAACAAAATTAAACTGAGAAGTGCGGGGATCCAGCTTAATTACATTATCCTGACTATTGTCAGATTGACCGAATAAATTCGTTGTCAAGAAAACAAGAATAATTATAAATAAATACTGTACAATTTTTTTCATATATATTCCTTCAAATATTGAAAGACAATTCTTTTAAAATACCTTTTCAGAGTAATCAGAAATAATGATGGTTAAGTTCTCTTATCTAGTTTCGTCTTCTTGAAAGCTTGATAAAATTTTTATCAAGAAGGAAAAGATAAACCCGATTGAGCAGAGGAATAAATCCTCCAATTCAATATGGAAAGAACTAAGTGAACCGATTAAGTAACCTATGTATTTTGTCACAAATAGAACGGTAAAAAACCCCGTAAAGCCAAGAATACCGTGAATAATTGATTGAACTATTATTTTAGGTAAACTATTTTTTGATTTTTTAACTTCTGAAATGCCGGTATCAATTGAACCCATTATTACCTCCCTATAATTTTTATTTTATACAATATTTATAGTAGATCTAAATTTTACCTATTTGGAATAAATTTATCTCTATTTTTAAGTCCCAAAGCCACCAGGCAGACGGGTTGAGAGCATCTTATCCCAGTGGCAGGAACTATTTTAAATTATCATTTTAACTTTTGCTTTGACTTTTATTATCAATCTTGTACAAATGACCGCACTTATGACAATGTTTTGCAGTAGGATATATAATCGGTTCATTACAATAGGAACACCCTTGCATCATCTCTCCCCCACAGATGATGCAATGGATCTGTGGTTCCTTTAATTGACAAAAATTCCCGCACGAGGGACATAGGCGGTAATGTTCATGAGGAAGTTCTTCTGAATTTTTTATTGTCGAATTTTGAATCATTTCTTTACTAAAATAATATTAAGCCGTAATAAATAAACAAATTCCGTTCCGAGATTGAAATCTTTGAATTTTTCAAATTTAACAGGTACGGATTAGGTCTGGTGCAAACATTTGTTTACGGTAACATAAACTTTAGTTTACACTATAATAGGAAGGAATTGGGATTTGAATCCAGATTTAGTTTTTATTCAATCTTTAATTCTTTTAGGATTTTAAATAAACCTTGTCTTGATAGACCGGCTATTTCAGCAGCATGAGTTTTATTCCCATTTGATTTTTTTAAAAGAGAAATCATATAATCTCTTTTGCATTTATTGATATAGGCATGAAATGAATTATCATTTACAATTTCAGTTTGAATTGATTTTAATAAGTCCGGGAATAATTCACATTTCAATTCGCTGTCGTTTTCTGCAAATATTACGGCGCTTCTAAAAGCATTTTTTAATTCTCTTATATTCCCTTTCCATTCATAATTTTTAATCATATTTAAAAGGTCAGAGCTTATAAAAATGCCTTTTTTATTATGTTGCAGTTGAAAATAATCGAGAAAATAATTTGCAATAGCTTCGATTCCGTCTTTTCTTGCTCTAAGAGGGGGGATATCAATATTCATAACATTTATACGGTAGTAGAAATCTTCACGTATTTTTCCGTTATTAACTAATAATTTAAGATCTTTATTAGTAGCCATAATAATTCTGACATTTAGTTTTATTTTCTTTGCATTTCCCGGGCCCACTTTAGAGATTTCTTTATATTGCATAAACGATAAAAGTTTAAGTTGAATTCTTTCGCTTATATCAGAAATTTCCGGGAGGTAAATTGTGCCTCCATTAGCAGCTTCGAACTTGCCAATTTTAGAGCTATCAGCTCCGGTAAAAGCACCTTTTTCATATCCAAATAATTCCGATTCAAGGAGAGAGTCGCTAATAGTATTTAGGGGCACTTCAACAAATAATTTATTTTTCCCCGGACCGCGTTTATGGATTTCGTATGCAATAATATCTTTACCGACTCCAGATTCTCCTGTCAGCAATACATCAACATTTTCTTTAGAAAACAAGGATACTTTGTTATCCACATCCATCATTGCTCTGCTTGCACAAACAAAATAATCATGTCTGCTTTCCAAGGAATCTTTTAGAGTATTTAACTCAATTTTGATTTCACGATTGTTAAGAGCTTTTAATATTTTTTGATTAAGAAGTTCGCTGCTGAAATCTTTTTGGATAAAATCAGAAGCCCCGAGTTTCATAGCTTCAACCGCGACATCAATATCGCCGTAGTCAGTAATTATAATCACCGGAAGGAGGGGATCAATTTCTTCATGAATTCTTTTTAGGACTTCAAGTCCGTATATATCCGGAAGTTTTAGATCCAGAAGAACGACCGATATATTTTCTTTTCTAAGGATGTTCATACCTATCTTGCCATTTTCGGCTTTGAAGATTACAAACTTATTTTTTAGAAGCAGTTCTACATCGTGAAGAAAGGGCGTACTGTCGTCAATTATCAATAGATTTAGCATATTTTAATCTCTTTTTTAAGTTCATGATTTAAGGTAAATTTTTATTCAGCTCAATAATGAACTTAGCTCCGCCGAGTTCGCTTTGATTAGCTTCAATTTTACCTTCGTATTTTTCAATGCATTTTTTAACGAATTTAAGGCCAAAACCATGTTTACCTTTTTTAGTAGAAAAATTGTTTTCAAATATTTGCTTAATTAAATCGGGTGAAATGCCGTTGCCATTATCCTCGATCGTAATCGTAATTTTTGCAGAATTTTCCTTTAAAGTAATTTTAATAATTCCTTCTTTTTTTTCTATGGAAGTCAATTCTTCAATAGCATTTTGAATAATAATTGTAAGAATTTCGCACAACTCTGAAAAGGAAATAAAAGCGTAGGAATTATTATAGCTACAATAGTTATCAATAATAATAACATAATCAGAAGTTGATTTAAACTTATTCGAAATAATTTTAATAGAATTATTAATATCAGCACGAAAAAATTTCTTAACTTCTTCTCTTAAAAAGGTGATTTCATTTTTCAAAGAATGAAAGTTACTTTCCCATTCGGCACTAGATTTATCAATATCGATTTGGGTTGATATATCTTTAGATTTTTCGAATAGTCCGATTAAATTTTCTCCCATTTGAAGCAGTTTAGTGCCTGAGTTTGATATAATATAGCTTAAATTTTTTCTATTATCCTTGGACAATACATTGAGTTTATTTCCCGGAATATTAAGAAGGAGAGCAGAAACATTTTTCAATTCGGGCAGAACGCTGATTTTATATTCATCCATAATTTCTTTCACTCGCTGAAGCATTTCAATATCGGGTGAATTATTATTTCTTAAT
>JAJXTM010000185.1 GCA_021783875.1 Bacteroidota bacterium | reverse complement strand
TTAGAACCAATAAATTATAAAAATGATATAAAAAAATTATTTAAAAACAATGACACCGTTCTTTGGATGAAAGAGGAGCTTTCAAAATTTAAAAATTTTCTTAAAGTAAATTTAGATAAAGCAAGCTTAGCTGGTCCAACAATGTATGATGGAGGATCAGTCATGGAAGGTGTAATCTCTTTTTTATCTGAAAAAGAAATAAAAGAATATAAAAATCAATTTCTTAAATTATAGTCGGAGTAATAATGTCTAAACAAAAAGGGATATTATTTGATGCAACACTTTGTATAGGTTGTGGGGCATGTTATGAAGGTTGCAAGCAAAAAAACAAGTTAACGCAAACTAATAAAGATTTCTTAAGTGACCATTTGTCTGACGATACATATACAACTATT
Organism: Bacteroidota bacterium; assembly: GCA_021783875.1. Classification (GTDB taxonomy): domain Bacteria; phylum Bacteroidota; class Ignavibacteria; order Ignavibacteriales; family Ignavibacteriaceae; genus FEN-1297. The sequence goes on along the minus strand of JAJXTM010000185.1, from coordinate 5,073 downwards.
GAACTTTATGGTGATATATATGCACGAAAGTTATGTATGCATTGCGATGAGCCTACATGTGTTTCAGTTTGTCCTGTTGGTGCATTCTCAAAAAGCGAAACCGGTGCAGTAGTATATGATGGAAATAAATGTATAGGATGCAGGTATTGTATGCAGGCTTGTCCTCACAAAGTTCCAAGATATAAGTGGGAAACTGCCAAACCAGTTATATGTAAATGCAATATGTGTGATGAACGAATCAAAATTGGCAAAATCCCTGCTTGTGCCGAAGCATGCCCAACCGAGGCGACTTTGTTTGGAGATTTAGATGATATCATACAAGTAGCCAAAAGAAGGATAAAAGAAAATAAAAGGAATTATTATCCGCATATATATGGACTTGAAGAAGCCGGAGGAAGTCATGTGTTGATTCTTTCTCCCGTCCCATTTGAAAAATTAGGCTATACACCGCATTTGCCGAAAGAACCAATGCCGATGCTTACAATGAATGCAATGGATAAAATTCCTCCTATTATTGGTGTAGGCGGGCTCTTTCTAGGTGGAATGTTCTGGCTGACAAAAAGGAAAAATCAAATTGCTAGGGAAGAAGCAGGTAAAAAAAAGGAATTACAAAATCATGAGAGCCGATAAAATATTTAAATTTTCTTTTTGGAAAATTGTTTCAGTAATAATTATAATTTGCGGACTTTTTTCCACATATTATCGATTTACAAAAGGATTGGGCACTACAACAAATTTGACCGATAAAGTACCATGGGGGTTATGGATAGGATTTGACTTCCTCGGTGTAGGATTAGCAGCGGCTGGATTTACTATCGCTGCAACTGTACACATCTTCAATTTACACAGGTTTGAGCCAATTGTGCGTCCTGCCGTACTAACTGCATTTATAGGTTATTCGCTTGTCATAGGGCTTTTAGTGGTTGATTTAGGCCGTCCTGAAAATTTCTGGCATCCATTGGTAATGTGGAATGTGCATTCTGTTATGTTTGAAATTACTTGGTGCATTATCTGTTATACAACTGTTCTATTGCTTGAATTTGCACCGGTTATTTTAGAAAAGCTCAATCTCAAAGCTCCAATTTTACTTTTGAAAAAAATATCTATTCCCATAGTAATAGCTGGAGTCCTTTTCTCTACATTACATCAATCCTCGTTTGGATCACTTTATTTAATTACTCCTGGAAGGCTTCATCCCCTTTGGTATTCATCAATTTTGCCTATACATTTTTATATCTCCTGTATCGCTGCCGGCCTTTCTATGATTATTTTTGAATCATATTTAAATGCCAGGGCATTTTATTCCGGCCTGCGCTTAAAAATTCTGTCTGAATTGTCTTTGGTTGTTTTATTTGTTTTGATAATTGAGTTCTTATTGAAATTTATCGACTTTATATTTTCAGATAAGCTTATGTTATTATTTACTGCCTCTATGGAAACTTCACTTTTCTATCTCGAAATAATTATAGGGACAATTATTCCAATTATTATTTTAAGTAATAAAAATAATCGTGAAAATAAGGGGATGCTTTTTGTGGCTTCGGGTATGGTCATTTCTGGTTTCATATTGAATAGAATGAATGTATGTATAACTGGAATGGCAGCTTCTTCCGGTGTCAATTATTTCCCTTCAATTGATGAAATTACTATAACTTTTATGCTATTAGTTTTTGCATTGCTGGCTTTTAGATTCGTTGTAAGAAATTTCCGTGTGTTTCAAGATGAAGAAATACTAATAAGATTAATTTCTCTTCCTGAAACAGAAGAACAATTAGAAGTGAGTAAATAAAATGAAAAATCTAAATGCAATATACCATGATCTTAAATGCATCTGGATGGCATCGGACGTGGTCGAATATAAACTATGTGATAAAAATTTTGAATGTGAAAACTGCTCCTTTGATAAAGTAATTAGAAATAATTCGTTTGATAATGATTCACTTGGAAAACCTTTATTCACAGTAACTGAAATTATATTAAAAAACCTTAAAGAAATTTGTTTCGATGAGAAAATAGCTTACTTGCGAAATGGATTAATAATTAAAAAAATTTTTGGAAACACTTTTTACCTTGGAATTAACCCATTATTCCATTCTTTTCTGGATTGTGTTTCTTCTCTAAAAGAGTGTGATGCCGGTAAATATGTTTTAAAAGAACAGCCGGTTATACAATTTTTTGGCGATTGGGGCGATATAGCAATAACTTCTCCAATGCAATTTTTAATGTATGATAGAATGATAAATCATGCTTATGAAATAAATAAATCTAAGTGGATAGCAGTTATCGGCGCGGTTCAACCGGAAATTGATACATGCAGTATAACTAGATCTGATTGGGAAAGTTCACTTTATCATGCATTGAACATAATTGATGGTATTAAATCCAATTTTCCTGAGGTTGGAAATACTATGCATGATGGTGGTGAAAAAATAAAATATTTGTTTCAACTTATTGGTAAAAGCAAATACAAAAGTATCTTAGAATCAATTCTAAATCATTGAATCCACAAAAATCCTTTTTATTACTTCAGTAATTTAGAATCAATGTTTCCAATTTAATTTATTGAAACTAGAATAAGATATCCGTAATTTTGGATTAATTGGGAATTAATATCATGAAAACTAAAATAATTAATAAATTAAGCGTAAGACTGATTGCCTCAATATCTCTGATTCTATTATCAATACTTTCATTTTATACTTATTTAATTGTTAAAAATCTTGATAAATATTTGACAGAAGCTCGTTTTGAGAGCGCTTACAATATGAGTGATTTGATAAAGAAATCTACTCGTTATAGTATGCTTCTTAATAGGAGCGAAGATGTTCATGCAATAATTAAAACACTGGGAACTGAAATTGGGGTACAAAGCATTCGTATTTATAATAAACAAGGTTTTATAATATTCTCGACGGATTCGGAAGAAATATTTAAAAAAGTTAATGTTACTGCTGAAGCTTGCATTGTCTGTCATAATAGTTCAATCCCTCTCAAAAGTTTAACAAATCAGAATAAAATTAGGATTTACAAGAATACAGAGAATAAAAGGGTACTTGGACTTATTAATCCTATCCAAAATGAACCGGATTGCTATAACGCTGCGTGTCATGCCCATTCCCCAAAGGTTCAGGTTCTTGGTGTGTTAGATGTCGTTGTATCTCTTAACGGGCTTGATAAGATTATTGCTCAAAATACTAAAAATACAATTCTAAGTGCCGGGCTTATTATAATTTTTATTTCATTATTCTCTTGGTTATTCATTATTAACCTTGTCAATAAACCGATAAAAAAATTGACCAAAGGAATTAATGAAGTGGGTAATGGCAACCTTAATTATAGGATCGAGGTTAATACAAAAAATGAATTTGGCCAAATGGCAAAGCGATTCAATGAAATGTCAGAAAAATTAAATGAAGCTTATGATGAAATAAAAAATTGGTCTGAAACTCTTAACGATAAAGTTAATGAAAAAACTGAAGAACTTAAAAACATTTATAATCAGGTAAACCAAATTGAAAAACTAGCATCTCTTGGAAAACTATCTGCGACTGTAGCTCATGAATTAAATAATCCCCTTGAGGGAATATTAACATTTAGTAAGTTGATTATAAAAAAGTTAAATACTATTCAAAAAGAAGACGAATTTCGAAAATTAATTGAATATCTTTCATTAATATCCGATGAGGCATCTCGCTGTGGGAAAATTGTCAAGGATCTATTGCTTTTTTCGCATGAGGAAAAAGATGTCTTTGCCAAAGAAAATCTTCTCACTATAATTGATAAGAGTGTTAACCTTATAAATCACCATCTTGAAATGAATAATATCAGGTTAATTAAAGAATATCCGCAGAAAGAAATTATTGTAAATTGTAACGCTCAAAAAATTCAGCAGGCATTAATGTCGCTTTTTATCAATTCTATAGAGGCAATGCCCCGTGAAGGAAAAATTATAGTGAAAGTGGCAGCTGAAAATAATCAAATTATAATTAGAATTATTGATGAAGGTACCGGAATAACTGCAAAAGATTTACCCCATATTTTTGAACCCTTTTATTCTACTAAAGAAGCTTCAAATGGTACAGGATTGGGGTTAGCTGTTGTTTATGGAATAATAGCGAATCATAATGGTGAAATCGTAGTCGAGAATACAACAGAAAAAGGAACTACCTTTAGAATAAAATTTCCGCAAGATGTATAGCAATTAAGGAGAATATAATGAACTCTAAAGAAAAAATATTAATCGTTGACGATGAAAAGATTGTAAGAGAATCTCTTTTTCACTGGTTTGAAGAGGAAGGCTACGAAGTCGATTTGGCTGAAAGCGGCGAAGTAGCATTAAAAAAATATGAAAAAACTAAATTTGATTTACTTCTCGTAGACATGAAAATGCCTGGTATGAGCGGACTTGAACTGCTTACCAAAATTAAAATTATAGATAATGATTCTGTTGTCATTTTAATTACTGCGTTCGCATCAGTTCCTACAGCCATCGCTGCTTTGAAAAATGGCGCTTATGATTATGTTACTAAGCCGATTGATCCTGATGAATTAGCTCATCTTGTGCAAAAAGCTCTTGAACAAAAGGCCTTAAAACATGAAAATCAACAACTTAAAGAAAATATTGATGAAATAATTAAACCTGATAATTTTATCGGTGAAAGTTATCAAATGAAAAAAATTTATGAACTTGTTCATACTGTTTCTTCCACTGATACAACTGTTATGATCCGTGGTGAAAGCGGAACTGGTAAAGAATTAGTCGCAAAAGCTATCCATATAAACAGCAAAAGAAAATACTTCCCTATAATTCCTGTTAATTGTGGCGCATTAGCAGAATCCCTCCTTGAAAGTGAATTATTCGGGCATGAAAAAGGCGCTTTTACAGGAGCTCAATTTAAACGTAAAGGGAAATTTGAAATGGCTGACGGCGGCACAATATTTCTTGATGAAATTGGGTCAATTTCTTTAAAAATGCAAATAGAGCTTCTAAGGGTAATCGAAACTCGGCAGTTTAATCGCGTCGGAGGAAATGAATTAATTAACAGTGATTTCCGAATTATCATTGCAACAAAC
>JAJXTM010000184.1 GCA_021783875.1 Bacteroidota bacterium | reverse complement strand
AGACTATTTTTTTTTAATTAAAATCGTCTCCTGTTTTTGATATCTTAAATAAAATTTGTTTTACGTAGAATTTGTCCATAAGATTATATACTGGATTTAATTTAATATTCCCATATTCGAAGGTATGATCCGGAAGAATAATTAATTTTGCATCAACCGGAATTTTAACATCTTTATTGCCGGATTTATTAACAGATAGGATTAAAGGACCATATTGGGTTTTTGGTTAATTCATAATAACGACACAATTATTAAATCGAGTTTTAACAATTTTTTTAAAAAAGATTTCATTTTTTACTTTCAAGAGATTGAGGTAAATCGTAATTGCTATTTATTAGTATTGTGTAGAAAAATATTTTTAATATTTAACAATAATACACATGAATTAACTTTCGACTATCAAGGATGATATACGTTAATGATTTGGGATTGGCGTGGAGTTTTTATCCATAAGAATAATTTTTTGTCTATATAGTGTCTGTAACCCATAATTTCCATCTGGTGTGCTACCTTCCTGTCCCCAATCAGCATTAAAAGACCAATATAAATAAAATTCTTTTCCAACCACCGCATTATCTGAACCATCGGCATTTACAATAGTTATATAAGGGCAAATTGCACCGCTTCCACTGTTATCAACCAACCAAGAATTTGCCCAATTAATTCCATCGGTAGAGTGGCTGAGAAAAACTCCATCTACAGGAAGATCTTGGCTATATCCACTTAAAACACATTCCTTAGTATAAGTACTATAAGCTGCATCACCATGTAATCGCAAATGGCTATCAAAAAGTTGAGAAGCTTTACCACCAATTCCTTTTTCAGACCAATGACCTTTGTAATATTTCGACCACTCACTAAGCTTGTAATCGTTTGCAGCCCTTAGCACCTGTTCGAGTGGAGCTCGCGCAACCGCCGGTTTAGTAAAATGAGAGTTACCTTCCAAGTCACCATAATATAAATATATATATCCATTCTTAACTAAATATGGAGTTCCTAGCATATTCCCTATATCTCCATTTGTTTTCTCATCGTCCTCTGATTTTAGAATATATCCGAGCAATTTAAATGATTCACCTCCATTTTTTGAAACTGCTAATCCAATCCTATAGTTATCCGGATAGACATGTTCATAATGCACAAATCCTATTAGATTACCTGTAGTTGTATCTTGATAAATATTAGTTAACCATGCATGACCGTTAAGTGAATCAAGACCTTCCCAGAAATATTTCTCATTTTTCCTGAAGATTAATTTTTTAGATGGATTATTTAAAGGACCATACAATTTATAATGAAGAGTTCCGTTCCATTCACTACACCACCAATAATCTTGTTTCCCATGTTTAACCACACCAAAACTCCCATCAAAAGTATGCATCCCAATGCGCTTCAAATCATTTGGAGTCATAACAATTTCCATTTTATCAGTAGTAAACCAAGGCATATCTTTATACGATATTTTCGGCAGCCACTCAGTTCTATCATAATCACAATTGTTTCGTTTATTTACATCAAAATAAATAATATCTCCAGCAACTACATTGGTTATTAATAACGACCTAACAGAACACCCGCCATAATAATATTTTTTATTAGGGTGTTGATAACTGCCTATATATGGTTTAATAGAAATGGTCTGCCAGCCTTTGGATGGCCAAATTAGTTTTTCATTCTTCATTATTCTAATGCGTACCCCATCACCTCTAAACTCAACTTTATTTGCAGAGGTAAATCTTTGAATATTTCCATCAATAGAGATTTTTCCAGTATAAGGGGCCTTCCAGGCTATAACCGCATCTTCGACTCCAGGATGCATCCAACCCTTGGCTATTTCACATAAGGGTTGACTTCCTTTCCATAAATTATTAATTGAATCCCAAACCATGCTTTTATATTGAGTACCAAATCTTTCTAAATAATACCAATTATTCTTTCCTTGTGTGGAAGAAAAGCTAGAAGAGAACTGCCATGAGTCGTCTGGATTTTCTGCGTTAGTTTTATCTGTAAACAATAAGTTTTTATTCGTCAGTCTCTCTGATTCAATTAAATTTTTTCCGAAAGAATTTACAAGTAGGAAAGTTAAAATAAGAATAGAAACAACAATCTTTTTTTGCCACATTTTATATTCATCCAATTAAAATTTATAAAAATTAAATATTAAAAAAATGTTTTAATAGTTTCATGATTTAAAAAATTTACTATCTGAAATCCAAGATGTAATGTTTCAAGAAATATTTATTTCAATCTTTGGATAGGTATATTATATCAGCCGGAACAAACATTAATTTCCGGCTGACCGTTTTCAATATACAAATCTTTTATCCATAACATTTATAATTATTTAATTTTGATCATCTTTAAAGGAATAAATCATCTCCTGTTTTGTATAGCGCATTAAATAATATCCAATGCCTAACACGAACAGAAATAGATTGCTATAATGAGTTTTTATTGCCTAAATAAAAATGTGTTCCCAGACTTGCAGCTAAATGCCCTCCCGCTGAGAATCCCATAAAATAAGATTAATATGGTTTTAATTTTTTTTATGAAATAATAAGTTCTGCGGTATTTCGTTCTTTCTCATACCAGGTGCTTTCATATCTACTTTCAGCCCACTACCTCCTATCCCCTGGAAATAATTTATTCGAATCGGATAATATCCTCGTGATAAAGCAATTTCTCCAGATTTTTCAATCATACCATGGACATTATTATTATCAATAAGTAAAGTATCACCAATGTATAAGTTTGACCCATCATCCGAGTTTAAATAAAAAGTATATACCCCATTTTGTTTTATTAAAATAAATCCGCTGAATGTTAATTCGAAATTATTTTCCCTCTTTGCCAGGTTGAGATTAATTTTTCCTGTTATCCCGGAAACAACCGGTTTAAGATTATTAAAATCTTGAAGTGTTGACCAAGGGTTTCCATTATTTTCATAATAATTATAATTTAATCCTTTAATAAGATTTTTAGCCTTCTTTATGGATTGAGTAAGTTTTGTTTTTAGAAACTCTTTTTCGCTTATCGAACTCGCTGAACCATCACTCCAGAAAGTAATTGATTTAACTGTTGTAGTCCGATTAAGAATTAATGGTTTTGTATAAATCATTGAGGTAATGGAAGGTACCGAACCGTCTATTGTATATTTGATAATACCTGTTTTAGATGGATCATTTAATTCGACTTTAAGCTTATCCAGGAAAATCGAATTTTTGGATATAATAACAGGAGGTAAATATCCGGCATTTATCTTTGCGAGGAAATCGACTCCCATTTTTACTGAGTCTCTATCATAAGTCATTAATCCGTTTACCTCCGCTTCAACGTCGGTCAGTTGTGTATATACAGCAGCTGACAAACCTTTTTTCTTAAGAAGCATCAACTTATAAATAAGATTAGAATATGCGTCCTGAAGTTGTGATATTTTTTTAAAATTGATATATCCCCAATTATCTTCCTCTTTCCATGTATGACCTTTTATTGTATATCCCAGTCCTCCGAATTCACCAAGGGCAACAGCGCGAGTATCTTCTAATTTTGGCATTTCCGGACCGGGATAGGAATGGATATCATGAATATCTCCAGCGCCACGATCTACCCATCCGCTTGATTGATCCACTAATCTGGATGGGTCAAGATACTTGATATATTTTGCGACACGTACAGCACGCCACTCACCCCAGCCTTCATTAAAAGGTACCCAAACTATTATGCTGGGGTGATCAATATGTTGATTAATCATTTGAGTCAATTCTTCTGTGAAATCATCTGCAGATTCTTGAGATTTATGAATATCCGTTTGTCCCGGACTTATAGTAGAATCACCGCTAGGCATATCCTGCCAAACAAGTAAACCCAATTTATCACACCAATAGTACCACCGTTCCGGTTCAACTTTTACATGTTTACGGGCAAGATTAAAACCCATTTTTTTTATCATTTCAATATCGGATTTTAAAGCTTTATCAGAAGGGGCAGTGTAAAGTCCATCAGGCCACCAACCTTGGTCAAGCACACCTTGCTCAAAAACAAATTTATTGTTTAACATTATTCGTTCAATTCCTTCAGAATCTTTACCTATAGATATCTTTCTCATGCCAAAATAACTTCTCACCGAATCTAAAATTTCTCCTTCTTTATTGCGTAGAATTATTTTCAAACCATATAAATAAGGAGAATCAGGCGACCATAATTTTTCATCGGGAACAGTAATATCGGCAGCCCCTCCTATTGACCATTTACCTTCAGATATTTCTTTATCACCATTAAAAACTATCCCCTCCAATTGATAATATGTATGCGACAAACCCACACAATTAGCTGAAACCTGTACAATGCCGTTATCAATATTTGGAATAATCTTAATACTTCCAATATAAATTTCCGGAACTGGTTCAATCCAAACAGTCTGCCATATACCAGTCACAGAAGTATACATTATACCCCCAGGATTTTGTGCTTGTTTTCCGCGTGGTTGAAAACCTTTATCAGTCGGATCCCAAACAGATACGACAACTTCTTGCTGACCGGTTTTATTTAGATATGGTGTAATATCATAGGCAAAGTGATCATATCCCCCTTTATGTTCACCAAGCAAATGTCCGTTAACTGACACTTTTGTATCCCAATCAACTGCTTCAAAGTGCAAAACTATATTTTGCCCATTCCAACCTTCCGGAATTTCAAAAGTTGTTTTGTACCAGAGTCTGTTATTTTCCCCAACTTTTTTCCCTACACCTGATAGGGCAGATTCTATCGGAAATGGAACCAGAATTTTCCCATCGAAATTTGAAGGCTGTTTCTCATCTTTTGGTAAAATTGCATAATCCCACAATCCATTAAGACTTTTCCATTGTTTTCGAACCATTTGCGGACGAGGGTATTCTGGCAAAACGTTTTCAGGAGAAACATCTTTCGCCCATTTTGACATAATATGTCCCGCAACAGGTTTCCATCCGGAATTACTGTTCTGGGAATAAGCAAATCCGATGTTCATAAAAAAGATACAGATAGCAAATAATATTATTTTGTTAAATTTAATTATTAACATAGTTTTAGACTTTCTTTATTTTATACTGCCATTAAGAATAAGTAATGTTTTTCATAGATATAAAAAAGTAATTACTTTTATAATTTTATATTTTCAATTTAAGGAAAATTCTCTAATACTTTTAACAGATTCTTTTTTGTATAATGTTTCAGCAATTAATTTGTACGTACCTTCAGAATTAGGAAGTGTCAAATCAAAATCGGTAATGTCTCTACCAAAACTTAAAACACTAATATTTTTTTCCAAAGATTAATAATTTTAATTTCTTCAATTATCATCCATATCCACTTTTAATTTTAAAGATGACCCTGATCGAACGGTACATGGGAATATTAAATGAATCAATAATGAGCCATTCTTTTGTTCTGTATTTTTTACCCGTTGCTTTACTCCGTCCAGCGCAATAAACAATTTTTTTTCTGACTTAT
>JAJXTM010000183.1 GCA_021783875.1 Bacteroidota bacterium | reverse complement strand
TAAAAGCCGGTGTAATGCCGGAATTTATGAAAATGTCTTTAATGAAAGCAGGCAGTTTCCTGGTAAGGGCAACATTTTCACCTACACAAAAGATTCCTCCGGGTTTTAAAATTCTTTTAATTTCTTTTACAATTTTATTTTTTGACTTATTAGTTATTGAAGCTTGGGCAAACACCAGGTCAAATTGTGCATCTTGAAAATCAGTATTTTCAAACTCCATCATAGAAACTGAAATTTTATCATTATTATTCAAAAGCATTCGAGTATCTATGAGAGAATCATTATCTTCAACAATAATTTTAGTATTTAAAGCTCGATTTCCAATAAATTCATGAGCTATTTCAACTGTTCCTCCTCCAATAATGAGAACAGATTTACCTTCAAGATTAACCTGAGAAGCTAATATTTTAAATTGCCTGTCTGTACCGGGGAGAAAAATCGGTTTAATTGTTTTCAAGAATTTATTCTATAAGATATTGAAATGAAACAATTGAATTCTAACAAATTTTTGTAATTCATACTGGTAATTTAACTAAAGCTATTCTTAATTGAAATGAAATGAAGATAAGTAAAGATTGCCTTTCAAAAGGAGTTCTGCTATTTTTAATTTCAAAAAATTATAATCAATCGAGGCGATAATGAAAAAATTGTTTTTAATCTTATTAATGTTACCATTATTATTAGTTGCTCAAACTAAACGCCGAATAACCATACAAGATTTATGGGCAATGAAAAGGGTCGACCAATTAGTTCTTTCACCAGATAACATGCAGATTGCATTTTCGTTAAATACTTACAACATAGAAGCTAATAAAGGTAAAACAGAAATTTATTTAGTGAACATTGACGGATCTAAATTACGCAGGCTTAAAAGCTCAGATAATAGCCAGAGTGATCCAAGGTTTTCTCCAGATGGGAAAAAAATAGCCTATATTGAAAATGACCAAATAAGAGAATGTAATTTAGACGGTACAGAGGATAAGCAAATTTCTAATTTATATACCGGAGTTACAGATTTTAAATGGTCTAACCAGGGAAATAAAATACTGCTTACTTCTTCAGTATACCCGGATTGTCCAAACCAAGAATGCGATAAGCAAAAAGATGAGGAGAAAAAAGCAGAAAAATACAACGCAAGGATAATAACTCATCTTATGTACCGTCATTGGAATGAATGGCTTGATGGCAAACGCAGTCATTTATTTCTTTTTGATTTAGCTTCTAATACATACATTGATTTAAATAATTTAATGCATAACGATGTTCCTCCTTTAGATCTTGGAAGCGCAAATGATTTTAATTTTTCTCCGGGCGGCAATGAAGTTGCATATACAATGAATCCGAATAAAATAGTTGCTAATAGTACGAATAACGAAATATACACTATAGCAATGAATGACATAAAGGCTGACTCAAAAATAGCTTCAAAAAAAATCTCTGTAAGCTTAGGAAACGATAATCAACCTGTTTATTCACCTAACGGCAAATATATTGCTTTTGCTTCCATGCTTGTGCCCGGTCATGAATCCGATAAGCAATGCCTTGTTTTGTATGATCGTGCAACTGGAAAATTAAAAAACCTTACCCAAAAATTTGACCGGTCTGTAGAAGAAATTGTTTGGTCGCCGGACTCGAAAGAAATTTATTTTACGGCAAACAATGAAATTTTTAATTCAATTTTTAAAATCGATATTAAAACCGAAAAAGTAACCATTCTATTGAAAGAACACAGCAATTCAAATATTTCAGTTTCTTCTGACGGGAAAACAGTTTATTTTAGACAGCAGCGAGCTGAATTACCGTACGAGATATTCGCAATGAATAATGACGGGAGTAATATTCGTCAAATTACATTTTTGAATAAAGAGCTTTTATCTCACTTGGAATTAAATAAGGTTGATACTTTTTGGTCACTAGGTGCGAACGGAAAAAAGATTGAGTCTATAATTCTAAAACCACCATTTTTTAACCCTGCAAAAAAATATCCTGTTATATTTTTAATTCACGGAGGTCCACAAGATAATTGGCAGGATGAATTCCACTACAGATGGAATTTAGAATTATTTGCATCTAAAGGTTATGTAGTTGTTGCACCTAATCCAACAGGCAGTACTGGTTACGGACAAAAATTTACTAATGATATATCCGGTGATTGGGGCGGGAAAGCATATACAGATATTATGAATGCTTGTGATTACGCAATAAAAAACTTTAAATTTATCGATCCAAAAAATACATTTGCTGCAGGCGCTTCTTTCGGGGGTTATATGATAAATTGGATAGAAGGACATACTAACAGATTTAATGCAGTAGTTTCTCATGACGGTGTTTTTAATACTGTCAGTATGTGGGGAACTACTGAAGAGCTTTGGTTTCCTGAATGGGAGTTTAAAGGTACGCCCTGGACAAACCGTGCTTTATATGAGAAATGGAATCCGGAAAGATTTATTCAAAATGCAAAAACCCCCATGTTAATAGTTGAAGGTGCCCATGATTATCGTGTCCCTGAAGAGCAGGCATTTCAATTATTTACATCTCTTCAAAGATTAGGAGTTGAAAGCAAATTTTTATATTTCAATAATGAATTTCACTTCGTAATAAAACCGCAAGATTCAATACTTTGGTGGGATACGGTTTTTAATTGGTTTGAAAAACATAAAAAATAATATTGCAATCGAGAAAGAATTATGAAAAATCAGAAATATGAAATAGATGATTTTACAGACATCAATGAATTAGATTTCGGCGGAAGCACAGAAAAGGAAGTAATTCATAATATTAATTTTGTTAATGAGAACCTATGGAACAAATTAGCAAAAGTTGAAAGGAAAATATCTTTTGCTAAAGATATTTTAGCACTTTTCAGATACTTGCGTGATCCGGCTGTTGTATGGTACAGAAAGACTGCAGTTATAGCCGGATTAGTATACTTTATTTCTCCAATAGATGCTATACCAGACTTTACTCCTGTTATAGGCTACCTTGACGATTTGGGAGTAATAACTGCATTATTAAAATATTTAGGGCGTGAACTTATACCCTATTATTAAATTGATTAAAGAGGATGCAAATATTTAAATGTTTTTATAACCGGGAATTTTAATGAATTTTAAAGTATTAAAAAGCGAAGTCCTGTTTAAAGGAAAAGTATTTGATTTGCAGGTAGATGATATTGAATACGAAAGTGGTAATAAAAGCGTAAGAGAGACTGCCGTTCATAACGGAGGGGCAGTAATTGTTCCAATAACAAATGGCGGTAAAGTTATTTTTGTTAAGCAGTTTCGTTACCCGCTGAAAAAAATTTTGATTGAACTTCCTGCCGGGAAGTTAGATAAAGGTGAAGATCCACAAATCTGTGCAATTAGAGAACTTCAAGAAGAAACTGGTTATATGGCTGATACTATAAAAAAACTAGGTGCAATTTGTACAACTCCAGGTTTTTGCACGGAAATTCTTCATATTTTCTTGGCTATGGACTTAAGACCAGGGAATCACAATCGTGAAGAAGGTGAACAAGGTATGGAAATTTTTGAGTTTTCGATTAGTGAAATAGAAAATAAAATAATTTCCGGTGAAATTTACGATGCAAAAACAATTTGCGGTATTCATCTAGCGAAAAGTTACTTTAAGTAAAAATTTCAAGAGCAAAAATTTAACAAATTAGATATAATCATAATATGATTAAAAGTTTAGAAATAAAAGATTATGCTTTAATTGAGCACATAAACGTTGAATTTGGCAATGGGCTGAATATAATTACCGGTGAAACAGGAGCAGGTAAATCTATTTTAATAGATGCAATGAGTTTATTATTAGGAGAACGTGCTACAACTGAAGTTATACGTAAAGGTGCTCCAAAATCTTTAGTTGAAGGGATTTTCAGTGTTGCTGAAAATAACAAAGTAAAGAAACTTTTAGAAGAAAATGAAATCGAATTCAGTGATGAATTAATCATGAGAAGAGAAATTTCATTAAAGGGGACAAACCGCTGTTTTGTTAATGATACCCCGGTTTCCTTAAATTTTATTAAAGAAATTGGGAATTACCTTGTAGATATTCACGGTCAGCATGAGCATCAATCTTTATTGCGTACAGAAACTCATATAGATTTTTTAGATGAATTCGGTAATTACACATCAGAGCTTACTAATTATAAAGTAATTTATGACTTATTAAATAAGGCTAAACGTGAATTAAATTCACTTAAGGAGAAAGAATCTTTTTTAAAAGAAAAAACGGATATTTTTTCTTTTCAAATTAAAGAAATTGATTCAATTTCGCCAGAAGATGGCGAAGAAGATAAATTGATTTCCGAATTAAATATTATGGAAAATTCAGAGAAGCTATTGGAGCTAACATCATCAATTTATCAGAAAATATTTGATGAAGAGGATTCAATTTACGACTCGCTTGTAAAAATTAAGAATAAACTTGATGAGCTTTCTAATATCGATAGCAGCTTTTCTGAAAATCATTCCGAGTGTGAAACTGCATTAACACTTATAAAAGATATTTCTCAATCAGTGAGAGATTATAATTCTAAAATAGATTTAGAGCAAGAAAATTTAGATAAGATAAGAGAACGATTAAGCTCAATTAATCTTCTAAAGAAAAAGTACGGTGGTTCAGTAAATTCCGTTCTTGAATTTAGAAAAAAGATTGGTAATGAATTTGATCTTGCAACTAACTATTCTGAAAATATTTCAGCACTTGAGGAGCAGATAAACAAATTACGATTTGATTGCGGTATTGCCGCAGAAAATATTTCAAAAAAACGAAAAATTATCGGCAATAAAATTCAAAATGAAGTTGTTGACGTATTAAATTTACTTGGAATAACTAATGCGACCTTCAAGGTAAACATAAACCAAATAGTTTGCGATAAATCAGACGAAAATTTTATAACATTTAACAAAAAAAATTTTAGATACTATTCTTCGGGTTATGACGAAGTTGAATTCTTTATTACTACTAACCAAGGAGAAGACCCAAAGTCTCTTTCTAAAGTTGCTTCCGGCGGGGAAGTTTCCCGAATAATGCTGGCATTGAAAACAATACTTGCAAAAAACGACAAGTTACCTTTATTAATTTTTGACGAAATAGATACTGGAGTAAGCGGGCGGGTAGCCCAGAAGGTAGGACAATCATTAAAATCATTAGCAAGTTTTCATCAAATAATTTCTATTACGCATCTACCTCAAATTGCCGGCTTGGCAGATCATCATTTTGCAGTCGAAAAAAAATTTAACTCCGACAGAGTCGTAAGCGATATTCGTAAATTGAACAAAGAAGAACGCATAAAAGAAGTAGCTAAATTAATGAGCGGTGAGCTAATTTCTGAAGCAAGTATCAAAAGTGCAAAAGAATTAATGGGTTTGTAGTATTATCATGAATGAATCTTCAATTTATGTTCACATTCCTTTTTGCGATCACAAATGTATTTATTGTGATTTCTATTCAATAATTACATCAAACAACATTGACAATTTCTTACAATCTCTC
>JAJXTM010000182.1 GCA_021783875.1 Bacteroidota bacterium | reverse complement strand
TGAGCTTGTTACTGAAATATTTAATAAAACAGGTCTCATAGATTTATCAGTAAAACGTTCAAAGTTATCAGGATTATTGGTTGATCAGCTTGGAATGATGACTGCTGCGTTTGACCACTTTCTTCTTCCAAAAATCCACAGAATAGGTTTGGTGGCAGCTAATGTACATGACATCAAATTACAGGACCATGCGGCAGGCGGTTATGTCTTTGAACCTTTGCCGGGGATTTATGATGATGTAATAGTACTTGATTTTAAAAGCTTGTACCCAACTATTATTTTAACTTTTAAAATTGATCCAGTCTCAAGGCTTTATTCCGAGGTTGATACAAGAACAACTCCGGTCGGATTAAAATTTTCGTATACAAAACATTTCCTTCCTGAATTTATCGAAGAATTAATGAAAAAAAGAACAGATGCTAAAAGGAACAATGATTCGCATCTCTCTCAGGCTATTAAGATATTAATGAACAGTTTCTATGGAGTAATGGGATCTTATGGCTGTAGGTTTTATCACCCTAATCTTCCTACGGCTATTACAGGTTCAGGTAAGTGGCTTTTATTAGGCAGTAAAAAATATTTAGAAAATAATGGATATGAAGTCCTGTATGGTGATACGGATTCTCTTTTTGTAAAATTAAAATCAGGGGAGGGGAATGATCCTGATTCCAATGGTCAAAGACTTGCAGGTATGCTAAATGAATATTGGATTGATAAATTAGAGAAAGATTTCAATGTTAAATCTTTTTTAGAGATAGAATATGAGAAATATTATAGGAAATTTATTCTTACTCATGCCAGAGGAAGTGAATTCGGGGCTAAAAAACGATATGCAGGTTTATTATCAAAGAACGGTAAAGAAGAACTTGATTTCGTAGGGATGGAGTCTGTTAGATCAGATTGGACCCGGTTAGCAAAGGATTTTCAGGCAGAACTTTATAACCGGATATTTAATAATTTAGAAGTTTACGATTGGATCAAAAGCGAAGTTAAAAAGCTGTACTCCGGAGAATTAGATAATAAATTGATATATCGAAAACGACTTCGAAAAGATGTTGAGCAATATGTAAAGAATATCCCTCCGCAGGTAAAGGCAGCGAGGATGATTAATGCTGTAACTGGATACATTGAATACGTAATAACAAAAAGAGGTCCTGTCCCTATAGAATTAGACATAAGTGATATAGATTATCAGCATTACTTTGATAAGCAATTAAAACCTATAGCTGATTCTATATTAGCTTTATTAGGACTGTCTTTTGACGAAATAATATCAGTATCTCAACTTAATTTTTTTGATAAGTTTGAGGCATAATAAAAGTTATTTACTGCCAGTCCAAACATTATTATCCGGATTAATATCGGGAAGAGCCTCATCCGGGTCAATTTTCACCGTATCAATTTTGGAACTAGAGTTATATTTAAAAGTCCATAATCCACCTTTTTCCCAAACTTCAACAGGTAATTTTATTCTGCCGGTTCTACCGTTCGATTCTTTGACTTCAACTTCAACAGGCATAACCATTTGATTTTTATTCTCTATTGTAATTAAGCATCCTTGAGAAGGGTCATCATTGATATATTTTACACTATCTACAGCCTGATCCAGCGTATATGTATTATAGAACCATTCTTTCCAAAACCAATTTAAATTTTCTCCAGAACCATTATTCATGTCCCTAAAAAAGTCTTGTGGTGAAGGGTGTTTAAAAGCCCAATCTTTAATATAGTTTCTAAATGCATAATCAAACCGGACTTTACCCAATACTAAATCTCTGAGCATGACTAATC
Organism: Bacteroidota bacterium; assembly: GCA_021783875.1. GTDB lineage: Bacteria > Bacteroidota > Ignavibacteria > Ignavibacteriales > Ignavibacteriaceae > FEN-1297. The sequence continues at coordinate 3,765 of JAJXTM010000182.1, read as the reverse complement.
CCAAAGAAGTTTTATAATAATAAATTGTATGCTCAAACCTACCGGGGATTTCATCTGAATATGACATAATCGGCATAGAATTTTTACTTGTTAAAAATGGGACTATTTCTCTGGCAGGGTTTCCTCCTTTAGGTGCATATTCTCCATCTCGTTTAAGCCCGAATTCATCATTGTTAAATTTTGAATATGATAAAATATCAATAAAGGTATTCATTCCTTCATCCATCCACCCAAATTCTCTTTCATTTGAGCCAACTATCATTGGGAACCATGTATGTCCGATTTCATGGTTAGTAACCATCCATAGAGATTTCCCGGTTGCTTTCCAATGGCAAAATACTATACCCGGGTATTCCATACCGCCAACTGGTCCAGCAACATTAACAGCGACAGGATATGGATATACGAACCAATGTTTCGAAAAAATTTCTACACTATTCTTCAAAAATTCAGTTGAGCGGCTCCATGCATTCTGACCTTCACTTTCAATTGGATAAGCTGACATTGCTAATGATTTTTTCCCATCGGGCAAGTTGATTCTAGCAGCATCCCAAATAAATGCTTTTGAAGAAGCCCAAGAAAAGTCGCGAGAATTTTCCATTTTAAAATGCCATGTCAGTCGACCCTTTTTACTTTGACGGGAATTAATTACATCTTTTTCGCTTCTTATAATAATTGTCTTATCGCTATTTTCAGCCTGTTTTAAAAGTTTAATTTCTTTTTTAGACAATACATCATTCGGATTTTGCAATTTCCCGGATGCAACTATAATTTCATCACCGGGAACATTAAGGTAAACATCATAATTACCGTAATCAAGATAAAATTCACCTTCCCCTAAAAAAGGGAGATTATTCCACCCTTGGATATCATCATATACTGCCATACGAGGAAACCATTGTGCAAGTTCAAAAATTTTTCCATAATTAGTTTTAAGGTATCCACATCTCCCATAGTTCGGAGGCGGTATCATAAAATTATAATTCACTAATATTTCAATTTTATCACCATGAGCTTTCAAATTTTCAGGTAGTCTAATCTGCATCCTCGTATCTGTAATAATATAATCTGCCTTTGAAGTTTTACCATGATATTTAATATTCACAGAAGTTAAATTATCCCCGCCATAAAATCTGTCCCCATTTCCCGGTGAAGAAGTCAATTCGCTTCTCGAGTCTTTTTTAAGGTAATTCTGATCAAGTTGTAACCATAAAAAACTCAGATTATCGGGACTGTTATTTGTATAATTAATGATTTCACTTGCAGACAAGCTGCTATTAGTGCTATCGAGCGAAGCATTGATTTTATAGTCGGATTCATTTTGCCAATAGTTCGGTCCCGGTTTTCCGCTCCCGCTTCTGTATATTGTTCCGGGATTACTATTAAAAATGGGATCAAATGCTTTTCGAGAATTATAACTTGAATTTTCCTGACAAAAGGAAATTGGCACAAATAAAATAAGTAAATAAAAAAGAGCATTTAATTTCGTATATTTTTTCATGGTAATTTTTTAGAAATTTTAGTTAATAAAATTAAATTTATCAAAAAATCACAATGTAAAGCAAATTATTTATTCAGAATTAATTTTTATTCTGATTAAAATGGAATAAATTAATACTTGTATAATTTCGAAGTTTGATCATAATAATGAAGATTTAATTATGGAAAAGAAATTACTAAAGTATATATTACTCGTTATCTCGATATCTTTTATATGTTTTTCCGGAATTAATTCAGCTCAGCAAAATATTCCGGATCTTGTTAATACCTCACATTTGGATCATCTATTCCAAGTGATTAATGTTAACGGGAAAGATATGGGTATTTTATATTTCAATTCTATCTATCCGGATTATAAATATGCTGACAATCCCGGCATAGGAATAGCTAATGTTAGCGATGCATCTCAAGGGATAATATTTTATCTTAAATATTATGAACACAAAAAAGACAGTTCAATTATAAATAAAATTAAAATGCTTACTAATTTTCTATTATATATGCAGGATAACAACGGTTTCTTTACTAATTATATATGGAACAATTATTCAAAGGATATATCAAATCAAATGAGCATTGCCTCTCCAAATATGTGGAGTTGGAAGGCCATATTTGCATTAAGCGAAGCTTACAAATTTTTCAGGAAGGAAGACCCGAAATATTCAGAAGAGATACTCAAACCGCTGCAAATAGCAGTTTCAAGTACTCGCAAATGGTTAATTAAAAACAAATCTGATTCAACTCAAAATTTTGGTGGTTTTAGACTTCCTACATGGCTTCCTAATAACACAAATGCAAATAATGCTGCAATGATTGTGATGGGATTTTTATCTTACTATAGCACTACACATGACTCACTTATCAAGCTTCAAATTATTCATCTTTGCAGCGGGATTAAGGGAATGCAGGCTGGGACAGGCAGAGAATTTCCGTTTTTCGGATATTTAACAAATATGAATATGTGGCAGCAAGACGATCAATATCAAGCCGAAGCAATGCTTAGTGCAGGTAAGCTTTTTAATATTACTGATTATATAAACAGTGCTCAAAAAGAAATATGGGATTTTTATCCGTATTTAATTAAAGGAGGATACTTATATAAAACATCAGTAAATCTTTTACCGGACACGAGCTTATTAATAGATAGCGTAAAATTTCCTCAGATGCCATCAGGAATTTTGCCATTCGTATCAGCTTCAGTAATTGCAAATAAATATTCAAAAGATTTGGGCTCGGCTTCAGTAGCCGGGTTATTAGCAAATTGGTTTTTAGGTCAAAACGTATCTGGAATGCCGATATATAATTTTAAGACGGGTGTTTGTTTTAATAAAATAATTAATGAAACTAGTATTGATAAAAATTCCGGAGCTCAGGCTACAATAAATGCACTTCAGACATTTTTAGATATTGATGAGGTTCCACTTGCAAAAAGAATAGTATGGAATTACATACAAAACCATCCATCTATAATTAAATCAGGTAATTGATAGCTTAAATAAAAAGAACAAGAATAGCAAAAATGTCTATAATTATCAGCATTGTTGATACTTCACTCCTTTTTCCTAATAATATTTTAATTATAGTCCAAGAAAGGAATCCCCAAATAATTCCTTGAGTAATCGAATAAGAAAAGGGTATTATTATAAGGGAAATAAATGCAGGGATAGAATCATCATATTTTGACCAGTTGATTTTTAGGATTGGCCTCATCATAAAAACACCAACAAGAACTAAAGCAGGAGCTGTTGCAATAGTCGGAATTACAGAAAGTAGAGGAGAGAAGAACATAAAAGGGAAAAATAATAATCCGGTAATAACAGCAGTTAATCCAGTTCTACCGCCTTGTGCAATTCCAGCCGCTGATTCTATATATGCAGATCCAGAACTTGTACCAAATATTCCGGATATAGTAGTAGATATTGCATCAACAATTAAGGACTGTTTGATATTTCTTGGTTCGCCATACATATCGAGCAAGTTGCCAGCTTCTGCAACCCCGACAAAGGTTGATAAGCTATCAAACATATCAGTAAATAAAAATGCAAATGTAACAGGAAATATTGCAAATTTTAGCGACCCAATTAAATCCATTTTAAATAAAAGACTAAAATCAGGGCTTGAAAACAATCCTTTCCACGAAACTAAAGCAGGTATACCGAAATTAATAGAGGATGCATCTCCATAAATTCTCCCTATAGGCAAAGAAATAACAGTGGTAAAAATTATTCCTAATATTAATCCTCCCTTGACATTTTTAATAACAAA
>JAJXTM010000181.1 GCA_021783875.1 Bacteroidota bacterium | reverse complement strand
TGCAGTATCTTCTGTTTTAATGATTACAAGAGAAAATCCTATTATTAGCGCATTGTTTTTAATTTTAAATTTTGCCGGATTAGCTGGTTTGTATCTAACTCTTAATGCACAATTTATAGCTGTTACTCAGGTAATTGTTTATGCCGGTGCGATAATGGTTCTTTTTTTATTTGTCATAATGCTATTAAAGCCTGAACATGAAAGATTTTTCAATATCCATCCTAGGATGAAAATATTCACTTTTATTGTTGCCTTTATTATTCTTATACAGATGGTTTTTATTATTGTTTTCTCTCAAACTATTAAAACAAATAGTAGCGATTTGGCAGCAAGTATAAAAGCTGGAACAATTGAAGAAATCGGCAGGCAATTATACACTAATTATATTCTCCCTTTTGAAGCCGCAGGCTATTTGCTTTTGGCTGCAACAATAGGAGCCTTGGTACTCGCAAAAAAGAAATTTGAATAATTATTATGAATATCCCAATTGATTATTATCTAATATTAAGCGGATTTATGTTTATTGTCGGAGTTGCTGGAGTTTTAACCAGACGAAATGCTATAATTGTTTTTATGTCAATAGAATTAATGCTGAACTCTGCGAATCTTACTTTAGTAACTTTTTCATCTTACTTAGGGAATTCAACTGGGCAACTTTTTGTTTTCTTCGTAATGACAGTGGCAGCAGCAGAAGCAGCAGTAGGTTTAGCAATTATTATAGCTATGTTTCGCAATAAGCTTACTCTTAATATTGATGAAATAAATATTCTTAAATGGTAGAATTCTTAAATATAACTATTTTGAGATTGTAAAATTTATGGTGCAGTTAATATATTTAACCACATTACTTCCTTTTGTGGGTTTTTTGGTTAATGGACTTTTCGGTAAGAAAATTAAAAATGAAAAGGTAATTGGGATTATTGGTAGCGGGACAATAGGAATTTCGTTTTTAATTGTTTTAGCTGCATTCTTTAAGACTCTCGCCCTTCCTGTTGATCAAAGGCAAACGATTATTAACCTATTCTCTTGGATTAAAGCCGGAAATTTTGAAGTTAGTGCGGCATATCAGGTTGATCAACTTTCTATAGTTATGGCACTTATTGTAACTGGAGTTGGTTTTATTATTCATGTATACTCTATCGGTTATATGCATGGGGATAAAGGATTCGGCAGGTTCTTTGCCTACTTGAATTTATTCATCTTTGCAATGATGAATTTAATTCTTGCTGATAATTTCCTTTTAATGTTTCTTGGATGGGAAGGTGTCGGGCTTTGCTCCTATCTTTTAATTGGCTTTTGGTATGACCGTAAATTTGAAAAAAGTACTACAAGCGATGCAGCAAAAAAAGCATTTATAGTAAATAGAATCGGTGACTTCGGTTTCCTATTAGGAATGTTTTTAATATACTTAACATTTGGCAGTCTCAATTTTTCAGATGTATTTTCAAGAGCAGCATCATTAAATATACCTCAATACGTTTTCAATTTCATCGCGTTGTTTTTATTTATTGGGGCAACGGGAAAATCTGCTCAGATTCCATTGTACATTTGGCTTCCCGATGCTATGGCTGGTCCAACACCTGTTTCAGCTTTGATACATGCTGCAACAATGGTTACAGCTGGAGTTTACATGGTCGCTCGCTGTTCAATTATTTATGCGTCAGCTCCAGCAATTATGACCCTTATTGCAATTATAGGTTTATTAACCGCATTTTTTGCTGCTACTATCGGGCTTGTTCAAAATGATATTAAAAAGGTTTTGGCTTATTCCACGGTCAGTCAATTAGGATATATGTTTTTAGCGTTAGGAGTCGGTGCATTTGCAAGTGGTATTTTCCATGTAATGACTCATGCATTTTTTAAAGCTCTTTTGTTTTTGGGCGCCGGATCAGTAATACACGGAATGCATGATGAGCAAAATATTCAGAATTACGGCGGATTGAAGAAATATATGCCAAAAACCTATATAACTTTTTTAATCGCTGCTCTTGCTATTTCAGGTATACCTCCATTATCGGGATATTTCAGCAAGGATGAAATTCTTTGGTATTCATATGCTAACGGAAATATTATTTATTGGATAATTGGAACCTTTACTGCCCTGCTTACCGCATTTTATATGTTTAGACTAGTAAGTCTAATTTTTGAAGGTAAAGAAAGATTCGGACATGATAAACATCCGCATGAATCACCGTCAATAATGACTACTCCATTAATTATTCTTGCTGTGCTTTCGGCTATCGGCGGCTTAATAGGAATTCCGGAATTGTTTTCAGGCAATCACGGAAATCAATTTGAGAATTGGTTGGAACCAATATTTAAGCCAGCTCAAGCCAGACTTGCTATCTTCGGAACTCACTCAAATACTGAAGAAATTATTTTAATGGTTATAACATTAATAGGAGTTGTTGGATCTATTTATGCCGCAAGATATATTTACATAAAAAATAATAAACCCGCAGAAGATTTATCAGGAAGATTTAAGGGGATATACAAACTATTATTAAATAAATATTTTGTAGATGAATCCTATAATGCAGTAGTAGTAAATCCTATCGTAAAAGGTAGTGAAAAAATCTTATGGAATTTTACTGACGTCAAAGTCATTGATGGATTTATTAATGGGGCTGCTGATACAATCGGAAAAATTTCCGGAGCAATTAGAAAATTACAAACCGGTGTTACACAATTCTACGCTTTAATCATAGTGATGGGAATTGTAGCCGCTCTTTTCTGGATTATACTAAGTTTATAATATATGATAAGCAATTATTTACTCTCTATTTTATTAGCTCTACCCCTTGCAGGTGCCCTGCTTCTTCTCTTAATTAAAAAAGACAAAGAAGATTTTGTAAGGTATTTCGGATTATTGGTATCTAGTTTCGCCTTTATAGTTTCGCTATTTATATATTTTATTTATGATGCTAATAAAGGAGGATTTCAACTAACGGAAAAATATATGTGGATAAGTAATCTGCATATTAGTTTTAATATAGGCGTTGACGGTATTTCACTATTACTCGTTTTACTAACTACTTTTTTGACTCCACTAACATTACTTTCAAGCTGGAAAAGTATAAATAAAAATATAAAAGAATTCACTTTTTTTATGCTTCTTCTTGAAGTTGGGATGATTGGTGTATTTGTTTCTCTAGATCTTTTCTTATTTTACATTTTTTGGGAAGCAATGCTTATCCCAATGTATTTTATTATTGGTATTTGGGGGGGGCCGAGAAGAATCTATGCATCAGTCAAGTTTTTTCTTTTTACAATGTTCGGCAGCTTACTAATGCTTGTCGCAATTATATGGCTAGGAGTTTATGCTTCGGGCAGCTTAGGGCATTTTTCTTCTAATCTTGTTGAACTATACGGAATAGGTCCGAAAATTCAATATAATATTCAATTATGGATGTTTCTTGCATTTGCATTAAGTTTTGCAATTAAAGTTCCCATTTTCCCCTTACATACCTGGCTTCCTGATGCACATGTTGAAGCGCCGACTGCAGGAAGTGTAATCCTTGCTGGAGTACTTCTAAAAATGGGTACTTATGGACTATTAAGATTTTGTCTACCTTTATTTCCCCAGGCAGCTATTTATTTTGCACCTTATATTTCTATTCTAGCCATTATTGGAATTATTTATGGCGCTTTAGTTGCGATGGTTCAAAAAGATATGAAGAAACTAGTAGCATATTCATCAGTTGCACATCTTGGTTTCGTTGTTCTTGGAATATTTGCCTTAACACAAGAATCAATGCAAGGCGCAGTAATTCAAATGGTAAATCATGGTTTATCTACTGGTGCATTATTCCTTTTAGTTGGCGTTTTATATGACAGAACCCATACAAGGTTAATTTCAGATTACGGCGGGATCGCTAAAATTGTACCGGTTTTTGCAACATTCCTAATGGTTGCAATGCTTTCTTCAGTTGGACTACCGGGTTTGAATGGGTTTATCGGAGAATTCCTTATCCTGTTGGGAACATTTAAATCTCCAGTTTTAGACAGCTGGTGGTTTGCAGGCTTTGCTGCAAGCGGAGTTATTTTTGCCGCTGTTTATTTATTATGGATGTACCAAAGGGTCGTTTTTGGTGAAATTAAAAATCCAAAGCTTAACGAACTAAAAGACATGAACAAAAGAGAGATGTTTATTCTTTCCGCAATATTTGTATTTATTTTTTGGATTGGGATTTACCCTAATACTTTTTTAAAAGTTTCTGAGACTTCAACTCAAAAGGTAATTGAACAGGTTTTTTCCCCATTAAATAGTATTATAAAATAATTTATTGGAAAAAATTTATAATAAGAAATTATCTTTTATTGCCCTGATTTTTACATTGTTCTTTCTAAATACTGGTTTGATATCGGCACAAGTTATTTACAACTTACATACTGATACATTGAAGGTTGCTTCCTTGTTGGACGGACATTTTTCCAAACTTCCATCTATATACCTTATATTACCGTTTATAATTTTACTTATCGCGATAGCTACAGGCCCATTGTTTTACAAAAATCATTGGGAAAAACATTATGCAAAATATTCAATCCTGCTTGCTGCTATTGTAGTATTATACTATTTATTCTTCTTAAATGAGCTCAAAGGCCTGCAAAATATTTTAACTGAATATTTATCTTTTATAGCGCTTTTAAGCTCACTTTATATTGTATCAAGCGGCATATATATAAAAATTGACGCAGAGCCAACACCTTTCATCAATATAATTTTTCTTGCAGCAGGCGCTATTCTTGCAAATTTTATAGGAACTACAGGTGCTTCGGTTTTATTAATAAGACCGTTCATAAAATTAAATAAAAACAAAATTGCACCTTATCATATTATATTCTTTATTTTTATAGTTAGCAATTCAGGCGGTGGTCTAACACCGATAGGTGATCCACCTTTGTTTTTAGGATTTTTAAGCGGTGTCCCCTTTTTCTGGATAATTGAACAAATTTGGTATATATGGCTGATAGCGATAATTTTAATTTTGATTCCATTTTACTTTATTGATAAGGTTAATAAAAAAACTTCTACAATTCAAGGAAAATATTCCGGAAGAATCGAAATTAAAGGTCTCAGAAATATAATTTATCTCGTAATAATTGTTTTTTCTGTTTTTATTGACCCTTTAATTTTCAAATGGGTTCCTAATTTATTTCCTTTACCAATTGGTATTAGAGAAATAATAATGTTTACTGTTGTTTATTTTTCCTATAAAACTTCCGATCAAGAGGTTTTGAAAGAAAATGAGTTTAGTTTTGAACCTATAAGAGAGGTTGCCTTTTTATTCATAGGCATATTTGTGACAATGCTCCCCGCACTTGAATTAGCAGCATTTGAGGCAAAAGTTATTGGTGATAAATTAAATACTGATTTTTTTTATTGGGCTACAGGAGCACTATCCTCAGTATTAGATAATGCCCCGACTTATATGAGTTTCTTAAGTGCAGCAATGGGCAAGTATTTTCTTGATATAGGAAATAAATCTCAAGTTCAGCATTTTGTAAGTGTTGATGTAATATATTTAAAAGCAATTTCAATGAGTGCCGTTCTGTTCG
>JAJXTM010000180.1 GCA_021783875.1 Bacteroidota bacterium | reverse complement strand
AATTGAGATCTCAGAATTGATAAAAAAAATAGCTAGAGAAAGCAATTATGGTTTGGCTTGGGAAGCGGATCATTGTCCTTCAGTATTTACTGGACCTGAAGCAATTAGTGCTCATGCTGGACCTACAAATAGGATAGTTGAAAAGGGCCATTTAGTCAATGTAGACTTTGGTATAAAATTTAACGGATACTGTTCAGATATTCAACGAACCTGGTATATTTTAAAAGACGGAGAAGAAAGTGCTCCTATTGAAGTCGAGCAGGGTTTTGCAGTTATAAGAGATTCAATTCAAAAAGTCGCTGATAATTTAAAACCCGGAGTAAAAGGATGCGAAATGGATGATATTGCTCGGAATTATATTGTCTCAAAAGGATATGATGAATTCCCGCATGGACTCGGACATCAAGTAGGGATAGAAGCTCATGACGGAGGTGGTGGTTTGCTTCCACGTTGGGAAAAATACGGAAATACTCCGTTCATACCGGTAGAGAAAAATCAGATATATACAATTGAACCAAGACTCTACATTAAAAATTTCGGAACAGCAACAATCGAAGAAGAAGTATTTGTTACTGAAAATGGATGTGAGTTTATTTCGAAACCGCAGAAAGAATTAATTCTAGTAAAAGATTAAAAACTACAATCGTTTTGATAAGCTTTATCAAGCAATCGTTGATATTCTATTAAGGGAATTTCAGCAGCACCGAACATTTTTAAATGTTCAGTCATAAATTGAACATCTAATAAAGTAAATTTTTTTTCATTGAGATGCTCAATTAACTTTATCAAAGCATATTTAGAAGATTGAGGAACAATTGAGAACATTGATTCACCGAAAAATGCACCTTTGAAGGAAATACCGTATAATCCACCCACTAGTTTGTTATTTGACCAAGTTTCAACAGTATGGATGTGACCTAATTTTTTCAGCCTTAAGTATGCTTGAATAATTTCTTCAGATATCCAGGTTTCTTTCCGATTGGCGCAAGATTGAACTACGGCTATAAAATCTGTATCGAAACGAATTTCAAAATTAAGATTGGGAATAATCTTTTTTAATGATCTAGGAAAGTTATAGCTATTCAAAGGAATGACCGTTCTAATTTCCGGGTAATACCAATCTACTTTTCCGGAATCTGAATTTGCCATCGGAAATGCTCCACGGGCATAAAGAGAAAGCATTAATTCCGGGTTTTCAAGAAATTTATCCCCGGGATACTCTTTTCTTTTCATAAAGTGTAATTATTCGTCAATTCCAACTTCTAGATGAATAATTTCATATCCCTTGATACTTTCATATGCAGCAAAAGTTACCCCTATTAATACAAGTATCATTCCTGCAAGAAAAATAATTGTAATAAGGTGGTTAATATTTTTTAAAACTTCAAAATATTGAACGCCGATAAAAAGAGAGGTTAAGACAAAGAAAGCGACTGCCACGGTATATGAAAGTACCGCATTGCGCACAAGTTTAACTCTAAAATCAAGGGCTGAAAGCTGCAGGGAGACACTCTCAATACGAATATTTTCATTATAATCAAATTCTTTATCATTCGTGCCTTTAAAAAGTTTCCTACGTTCTTCGTTGAGAAGTCTTATTCGATTAACTATAAGAGAATACTTATTGTTCATTCCCAGCAGAAGCAATCCGCAAGCAGAAATCATAATGCCCGGGGCGAGCATTAATTGTATTGCCTGAACAATAGAAATATTTTCAATCATTTTCATCCTAAAATAATTACATAAATTATCAAACCTAATTTATAAAAAATAATAAATGCAATCGATAGTTTTATAAATATTTTAATATTAAATTATTCTAAATTACGCAGTGCTTAAACAAAAGTTCGTTTGATGAAGCTGATAATATTTTGATCATTTGAATTTAGCAATTCTTCCGGGGTCCCGGTAAAATATATTTTGCCATCGTGCATCATAGCAACTTTAGCGGCAACATTTTTAACGCTGTACATATCATGAGTAACAACAACAGAAGTAACTTTTATTTTTTCACTTAGTTCATTTATTAAAGTATCAATTGAATCCGACATTATTGGATCAAGACCGGTGGTAGGTTCATCATACAAAATATAATCGGGATTAGTAACAAGTGCTCTAGCGAGACCGACGCGCTTTTTCATGCCGCCAGAGAGTTCAGCCGGTTTTAGATGATTCATACCTGTTAATCCGACAAGCTCGAGTTTTTCATTAACAATATTATTTATTTCAACTTTTGAATAGCTGTTATCGGATTCATCTAAAGGAAGGGAAACATTTTCTTCAACAGTCATTGAGTCGAAAAGAGCAGCTCCTTGAAATAAAAAGCCGAATTTCTTTCTAAGTTTGTACATTTCCTTTACTGGTAAATCTCCGACAATTTGATTTTCGACTTTAACATAGCCATTGTCTGGTTTGAGCAGTCCTACAATATGTTTTATAAGTACGCTTTTTCCGCAGCCACTGCGACCTATAATCACCAAAGTTTCGCCCTTTTCGATAATAAGATTCACTCCGTTTAGTACAACATTTTTACCGAAGGTTTTATGAAGATTTGATATTTCTATCATATTAAAATATAAGAGAAAGAATTAATACTATTGAGATATTAAAACAAGTTTAGATTTCATTTGATAATATATCAATAATTAATTTATTTTCTATTTATTGAGAAAATATTTTTTAGAACATCACAAGGCAAACATGAAGATGTAATGAAACCATTTCTAATTTTCATAATGTAATATAATTTTCCGCCTGCAAATTGCCCGAAAAAAAATGCTGTTATCAATATTGGATATGTAATAAAAGCAAATCCAATTCCTGATAAAAAACGTAAAGCTATAACAAATGGAACCGGGACATGAATTGATAAAGCCCACATTAGTGAAAATTTTTTTACATTAGCCCGCCAGTATCCGAAAGGAACGTTAAAAATAAAAATAATAGCTGCAACATATAATAATTTCATAAAATATATTTTAATTAGGACCTTGTAAAAGCAAATAAATTTTTAATAAATTGTATCTTAAAATAATGTACTTTTAATAAATAATGAACTTTAATTAAAATTCATTCAGTTTTATTTTAGTACAAATGAAAATGTTTATTAGATTCATTATTCATTAATATTATAACTATCAAAAATATAAAAGTTACAAATGGGTAAACGTGTTTGTGTTTTTTGTGCTTCAAGCGATCTATCAGATAAAATTTATTTGGATTCAGCATTTCGGCTTGGTGAGATACTTGCTGAAAATTCAATTGAAGTTGCTTACGGAGGCGGCATGGCTGGGTGTATGGGAAGACTCGCCGACGGCGCATTAAGTAAAGGAGGAAAAGTTTTTGGTGTAATTCCGAAATTTATGTTCGATTTGGAATGGGGTCATGATAAAATTACAGAACTAAAAATAGTAAACTCGTTAAGCGAAAGGAAAGAAATACTTCTTGAATCATCAGATGCAACAGTTGCCCTACCCGGAGGTTCAGGTACGTTAGAAGAATTATTTGAAGCAATTACACTTAAGAGACTTGGAGTTTATTTGAATCCAATTATAATTGTAAACATAAAAGGTTACTATAGCCCTTGTATTGAGCTTCTGGAAAATTCAATTGAGGAGAAGTTTATGGATGAGCGGAATAGACAGATGTGGAAAGTAGTTGATAATGTTGAACATGTTTTATCTGCTATAGAACAATCTTCCATTTGGTCTCCGGATTCAAAAAATTTTGCTACAGTCAAAAAACATTAATTCATTTATACCAGCAGAAATTTATCTCCCTTGGTTATATAAACTTGTTTAATTCAGTTTTCTAGCAACAACTATTGCTTTTTTCAAAGTTTCTATTGTTCCCAATTTGGAATTTATGGCTTCAAGAAAAACTATATAAATACCAATTCGCAGAGGGTTTCCTTCGTCATCTAATCCGTTAAAAATTATAGAACCATTTGATCCGCTTGGCTGATTATTTAATAAGGTTCTAACAAGCCTTCCCCGGCTATCAAATATTTTAACTCGTATTTGAGAAATGTTTTGCGCTAAAGAATAATTAATAATTGAGAAATCTTCGAATCCATCATTATCAGGAGAGAATGGGTTTGGCGAAATGGAAATTTTTGCCATTGTGTTCTTATTGATTGAAAAAATACTATTTTGTTTGGACGGTGTAGCACCTGTACTACTTACAGAACTGCTCCAATTAAAAGAATCATTTCCATTTATCCTAGTATTTATTCTTTCTAATGAAATATTTTTTGTGCTGACATAATTTTTATTATGCCAATCAGGGTTATAGCAAACTGAATCAATTGTATTCCCATAAAGATCTTTCAGAATAATTAACTTACCGTTATTCGTCAAACCTAGTGACGCAATTCCCAAAATTTTTTTATAAGGATAGTCTTGTAATGAATACTTATTTATCATTATTGAATCAGCGCCAAGAACAAAGTAAGAATTAGAAGGGATAAACATTTCCAGGTTAGAAAGTATATACTCATTTTGCTTTTCATCCACAATTTTCCACCCATTAATATTTATCAATTTGCCTGTATTATTAAAAAATTCTATAAACTCACAATTATCAATATCAGGTTCGTACATTATTTCGTTGATAATAACAGAGCCAAAAGTGAATCCAATCGGGACTATCTTATAAAAACTATTATTGGAATTGTCTTGGTCTTCTTTGCATATTATCCTTGCATAAAATGCACTTTGTTTTTGAATACTTTCTATTAAATAATTAAGAGAAATAATTAATGATTTTCCGGCTGAAATTTTCAAATTTTCTGTTGATGTTACTAGATTATTGGGTAATGAGTCTAAATCTGTGTCCTCAAAAACCTCACAATAAAACGTCTCTTCATAAATACCATTATTTAGGACTAGTAGTTGAACCTCAACATTTTGCATTGAAACCGGAACAGGCGGATTGAAAATTATATCTTTAAGAATTAAATCCGATTCACGAGGTGAAACAGAATTTAGAAATCCCGGTGTGCCGTTTAGCACCAATGAGTTTTTCCAATTGCTGTCTAAGCCTATATGAAACATGTTTATTTTTTCATCTGAAATACCTTTATCGTTATTTGCAGAATAAAGATAATAATCCAGGGTATCTCCAGATGCGTTGAATAACCATAAGGGTCTATCAATAGTATTAGCCATTCCCGTAGAACCAAAGAAATTTTCTTTAATTTTTAAAATTAAAGAACCCTCTTTCAATATGGAATTATAAATTCCTCCTAATATATCATAATCATTTTGAAAAATTACGGCAAAGGATTTCGGTAGTAATTTTGTTCCAAAACCTGCCGATATTATGTTATTTGGTTGAGAGTTATAATATTTAATTCGAAAGTTCTTTAAGTCAACCGTATCATTAGTGCTTGGGTTATACAGCTCAATAAATTCATTATTTCCTGATTGCGGATTAAACATAATTTCGCTAAATATTACTTTATTGGGAATCTGGCTAAATAGCTGTGCAGTTGTTAAGAAGAATAGAATAATTATAGATTTCAAGTCAGTGCCCCCTTTTGAATTATTGCAAAAAATCATTATCAAAGAAAAAG
>JAJXTM010000179.1 GCA_021783875.1 Bacteroidota bacterium | reverse complement strand
TGATTCACGGTAAAGGGCTTTCTTGATTTTATCATAGTCGCTTGTCCAAAGTGATGCAATGCTTATTCCGGTAGCGCCTGCCTGTAGAAGATACTTTTTTAATTGATCAAACAATTCGGGTTTAGCCAAAATTATCTTATAGATCTGAATTGAATAATAATTATTTTGATTTGGATTTTGTTTTTGAATATTACTTGAAACTAGAAATATATTTTCTTTTTTATATCCGTAATTTTCCAAAACTTTTAAAACATTAATAAGACTGTTATGCGTTAATTCATTTGTTTCCGATGACGAAGTATCAATTTTATTTACAGAGATCTGAACAACCATCTCATCTGCTGTAACAGCGGAATCCTTAATTGCATTGATGTTTATTATATTATTATTTTGTGCAAATCCCGCTGAAATAAAAACAAACAGACTTAAAATTAATATTTTCATATTGACACCTTTTTTAATACTATAATTTACTACAATCAGTGCTTATTTTAAATAATAATGAATAATTGTTGTTCTTTATTCAAAATTCAAAAATTATATTTCATTACCAATTCCAGGCTTTCTTTTATTTCGATTTAGATTTAATTTTACAAATGACACATCAATTAGTAATAAAATTTTAATATGAATACAATTGAGCTAATAAGAAAAAAACGTGATAAAGAATCTCTTTCTAAAGAAGAAATTAAATTCTTGATATCTTCTTATACTAAAAATAAAATACCCGACTACCAATTCTCATCCTTTTTAATGGCTGTCTTTTTAAATGGTATGAACTCTGAAGAGACATCATTCCTTACAGAAGCGATGCTTTATAGCGGAAAAGTTATAAATTTAGATTTTCTTAAAGGGAAAAAGGTCGATAAACATTCAACCGGAGGTGTCGGAGATAAAACTTCTTTAATTATTGCTCCGGTTGCAGCAGCTGCCGGGGTCTATGTTCCAATGATTTCCGGTAGAGGCCTCGGACATACGGGAGGTACGCTCGATAAACTTGATGCTATCCCCGGATTTAAAACAAACCTATCTCTTAAAGAATATAAGTCTGTTTTGAAAAAATGCGGCGCAGTCCTGGTCGGTCAAACAAAAGAGATTGCCCCGGCAGATAAACTGATCTATTCATTGCGGGATGTTACCGGAACTGTTGAATCTATTCCTCTGATTACTGCCAGTATAATGAGCAAAAAATTGGCTGAGGGAATAAATGGGCTTGTCCTTGATATTAAAACCGGCAGCGGTGCGTTTATGCGAAAAGAAAAAGATACTTTGCTGCTAGCCGAATCATTGATAAGAACTGCTAAATCATTTGGGAAAAAGGTGATTGGGTTTGTTACCGATATGAATCAGCCGCTAGGCAATTATATCGGGAATTGGCTTGAAGTATATGAATCTGTTTTGGTCTTGAAGGGCGAGTCTGAAGGCGACTTAAAAGAGCTTAGTTTGGCTCTGTCCGGCGCAATGATATTTTTAGGCGGTAAAGCTTCTTCTATTGATGAAGGAATAAAATTATCTCAGCGTTTAATAGATAATGGATTAGCTTATAAAAAGTTTTTAGAAATTGTCGAACTTCAGGGGGGTGATACTAACTTTATTAGAAATCCGGAAAAATATCCTAAATCAAAAATCATAGAAAGAATTTTTGCTCCCAATAACGGTTATCTGGAAACTATAAATAATTTTGAAATTGGAATGGCTGCACTCGAACTTGGAGCCGGCAGATTAACTAAAGATGATATTATTGACCCTAAAGCCGGAATAATTTTTAAGTTAAAAATAGGTGATTTTGTTAAAAAAGGAACCGAAATTGCCGAATTGCACTCTTCTTCACAATTAAAAATTGAAAAAGCTAAAGAAAAAATTTATAATAGTATTATGCTTAATCCAAATCCAATTAAAAAACCAAAACTCATAAAAAAAATAATTTAACTCCTAAATATTGAAATACTAATTATATCGATCGAATTCTAAAACTTTGAACTCGTAACTTTGCACTTTTTTCCTGACCGACCGGTTAGTCATTTTTATGTTGTGTTATTTATATTTTCTTTTTAGTTTTGTATTAGAAAGATTTTAAGGGTTCTTATGAAAGCTATTATTGATACGATAAATATTCTTCTGCCCATATTTTATTTTGTCACTTTCGGGTTTTATTTTTATGATTTCATGAAGGGAGGGAAAAAATTTGTTAATTCTAAGAGATTGTTTTTATTCCTTACCCTGTTAGTTCATTTTTGTTATTTGCTTTTCAGAACTATCTACTTTGACCACCCGCCAATTACTAATGTGTTTGAAATTTTTACAATTTTAGCTTTTGCTATTTCCTTTTCATATTTTATTCTTGAATTGCTTACGGATATCCGAGGTACCGGTCCTTTCATTATCATTATTTCAATTTTCTTTCAGATAATTTCTTCTTTCTTTATTCAGGATGTCTTCCAGGTAAAAGAAGTTTTACGAAATCATCTGCTGGGTATTCATGTTTTTAGCGCTCTCGTCGGATATTCTGCTTTTGCTATTTCATCTGTATACGGACTTTTATACTTGATCCTTTACAAACAAATTAAATTGAATAAGTTTGGTTTAATTTTCGACCGCCTCCCAAGTCTGGAGGTTCTCGAAAGACTCAGTTTTATCTCTGCTGTTATTGGGTTTTTTCTTACTTCAATAGCTATTACGATAGGTATAATTTGGCTGCCGAAAGCTTTTCCGAAATTTTCCTACGCAGATCCTAAATTGATCGGAACTTTTTTAGTCTGGCTTCTTTATGGCTTTGGAATTCTAAGCAAAGTCTTTGGTAAATGGCAAGGAAAGAAAATTGTAATATTTTCAATCGTTGGATTTTTGATTGCAATTCTGTCAACTATAATGTCTAATTTTTTAGCGCTAAGTTTTCACTCGTTTTATTAATATGAATATAATAGCAATTTCAATTAATCATAAGACCGCTCCGGTTGAAATTAGAGAAGCGGTTCACTTAACTGATGATGAGATTAGAAATCTTACTCAGAAAATTAAGAATGAACTCCTTAACGAAGGATTGATTATTACAACTTGTAATAGGACCGAAGTCTATGGAATACCGCTGCAGCAGAATATTAGCCACCAGGATATCGAAAAATCATTGCTTAATTTTAAATTAGTATCCGGCTTAAATTCTGAACATTTTCAATATTTCACTGCTTCAAGCGCTATTAAACATTTATTTAGCCTTGCTACGGGGATAGATTCACTGCTTATTGGAGATAATCAAATTTTTAAACAGGTAAAAGATTCATTTCAAACTGCAGAAGAATTAAATTTTACCGGCTTTTTAATGAAAAGAATATTTGATTCTGCCGTTAAAGCCGGAAGAAGAGCTATCACGGAAACTGCAATTAGCGAAGGCGCTGTGACGGTTAGCTACGCTGCCGTTCAGTTGATTGAAAAAATATTTTCTAATCTTAACAAAAAATCTGCTCTCGTTATCGGAGCAGGCGAAACGGGCGAAATAGCCGCTAAGCATTTACGTGAAAGAGGTATAGGTAATTTAACTATTACAAATCGTACCTTTGAAAGAGCCCAAAATCTTGCTGCTGATCTTTCTGCCGCAATTCTGCCTTTTGAAAAATTTAAGGAATCTCTTTATAAGTTTGATATAGTCTTAAGTGCTACTAGCTCAGAAGGTCTTATATTGACTAAAGCTGATGTCG
Organism: Bacteroidota bacterium; assembly: GCA_021783875.1. Taxonomy (GTDB): domain Bacteria; phylum Bacteroidota; class Ignavibacteria; order Ignavibacteriales; family Ignavibacteriaceae; genus FEN-1297. The sequence goes on along the minus strand of JAJXTM010000179.1, from coordinate 1,898 downwards.
CAGCCGCTATGAAAAAAAGAAATTACAATTCTCTCGTGCTTATGGATATCGCTATTCCGCGAGATATTGACCCCGAATCAAAAAACATTGACTATGTCTTCTATAACGATATTGATTCCTTAAATATTATTGTTCAGCAAAATCTCTCCAAACGAATTGAAGAAATTCCTAAAGTAGAAAAAATTATAGAAGAAGAATTAAACTCCTTTTTAAGCTGGTTTAATTCTCTGGAAGTTACTCCGGCTATTAAATCATTGCGTGATTATTTTGAAACTATCCGTATCGAGGAAGTAGAAAAAAATAAAAACCGGTTTTCGGCTGAAGATCAGGAAAAACTCGACATTATTACTAAAAGAATCATTAATAAAATCCTTCATCAACCGACTGTCGAATTAAAAAAATTTGCCGAAAGCGGAATTAATTCGGATGAGGCTGCAGAAAAAATTAGCATCATCAAGGAATTATTCGGTCTTAATAAAAAAGATGAAAAGGAAAAGTAATTTGAAAAATATAATTGTTATCGGATCCCGGGGAAGCGAACTTGCTTTATGGCAGGCAAAGTTTATAAAAAGGGAAATTGAAAAAGCTGTCAAAAATGTTAAAGTTGAAATAAAAATTATTAAAACTAAAGGCGATAAAATTCTTAATGTCGCTCTTTCAAAAATCGGCGATAAAAGTTTATTTACTAAAGAACTTGAAACTGCATTATTAAACGGCGAAATTGATCTCGCTGTGCATAGCTTAAAAGATTTGCAGACTCAATTGCCTAAAGGTTTGAAACTTGCCGCAGTTACTAAACGCCATCCGGTTGAAGATGTTTTAATCGCAAGAAAAAAAGGAACAACACTTTGGACTCTGAAAGAAAATGCTGTTGTTGCTACCGGTTCTCTGCGTCGCAAATCCCAGATAATGCATCTGAGACCCGACCTTAAATTAATTGAACTTAGAGGAAATGTCCCTACAAGAATTGAAAAATTTTTAATGTCCGATTGGGATGGAATAATCTTAGCCCGCGCAGGAGTGGAAAGACTAAAACTTAGTAAATATATTTCGTCTATTATTGATAAGAATGAAATCCTTCCGGCAGTAGGTCAAGGCGCTCTTGGAATTGAAATTCTCGAGAAGAATGAAGAAATCAACCTTATCCTTGGATCAATTCATGATGAAGATACTTATCTTGCGGTTCTTGCCGAACGCTCCTTGTTAAGAACTCTTGAAGGCGGCTGCCAGGTTCCAATAGGTGCTTTTGCTGAAATTAAATCTAACGGACTTTATCTGGATGCTATGGTCGGTTCTCTTGATGGAACAATTACTTTTAGGAAAAAAACCCGCGGAAAAAAGAAGGATGCTGAAAAAATCGGGAAAAACCTTGCCGGAGATTTGCTTAAAGCAGGAGCTAAGAAAATTCTAAATGATATTTATCTAAACGTTAGACTTAAATGATTTCTGAAAAGAAAAACGAAAATAAAAAATTTGTTAAGAGGAAAAGGATAATTGAATCTGCCTCAACTTTGTTTTCTAAGAAAAGTTACCACGAAGTTATGATGGAAGATGTTGCTAAAATGGCTGATATTGCCAAAGGTACGGTCTATACCTATTTCACTTCAAAAGAAGAATTATATTTTTCTATTATGCGGCTTCGTATGGAAAAGCTTACATCCTCTTTGAAAGATAAAATTAAAATTGAAAACAGCAGCATAGATTCGATACATTCGTTTATCATTCACTTGTATATGTTTATGATGAAGTATCGTGATTTTTTCCTAATGTATCAAAAAGAATTCTTAAAATCCGGAAACGAACTTTGCTCGGAACTTGTGGTTCTCGAAAAAGAATTGAAAAATATTTTGGCGGATATAATTGAATCCGGAAAAACGGAAAATCTTTTTAGGAATATT
>JAJXTM010000178.1 GCA_021783875.1 Bacteroidota bacterium | reverse complement strand
TCTTCCGGATGGCAGAAAAAATTTGCGCCTTTGGGATGAGGAAAGACTTACTACTTGGTTCGATGTCTATCTCCCTACTTTTAATTATGTCGGCTCTAAAGCTGCTCGTGAAGCTATGACCGATAATGCCGTTTGGTGGCTAAAAGAAACTAATGCCGACGGCTTTCGTCATGATGCGGTTAAACATATTCCTAATAGCTTTTGGAGATTGTTAACTTTTAAATTAAAAAAAGAAATTGAAATCCCGGAAAAAAGAAATTTGTATCAAATCGGCGAGACTTTCGGAAGCTATAGTCTTATTAGCTCTTATGTAAATAATGGACAGCTCAATGCTCAGTTTAATTTTAATCTTTATGATGTCGCTATTCCTACATTTATTGATGAAAATGCCTCTTTTAAACCGCTTGCCGACGAACTTAATAAGTCCTTTCAGGTCTATGGATATAATAACTTGATGGGGAATATTATGGATAGCCACGATAAAGTCCGCTTTATGGCTTATGCCGATGGCGAAATCCCTCTGTCAGGAAATGTTGACCCCGCCGCAATTGGCTGGGATAATCCGCCTGTCGTTAAACATCAATCGAGTTATCGAAAATTAAAATTATATCTAAGCTACTTGTTAACTATCCCCGGAATTCCTGTTATTGATTATGGCGATGAGTTCGGCATGACCGGAGCGGCTGACCCCGATAACCGACGTATGATGCGCTTTAATAATCAGCTTTCTGCTTGGGAAAAAACAACTCTGGCTGATGTTAAAAAAATTGTTTCAATTCGGAAAAATAACTCGGCTTTAAGATACGGTGACTTCCAAACTTTCGAAGCTGATACCGCATGCTTTGCATATTTACGCTCCGATATGAACCAGCGAGTGCTCGTGGCTCTCAACAAAAGCTTTTTTCCGCATACTATAACAATTAATTTGCCGGCTGTCTATAATCTAAATGAGTCTGTAAATTTGATCGATGGTGAAAAATCAAATATTGAAGGCGATTCAATTACTTTGACTATCCCGGCTCTGGGTTATAAATTTCTGGAATTGAAATGAAAATTAAATTTTTTCTTAATAATTATTCTTTCTTAGTCTTATTATTGTGTTCTTCTATAATTTTCTATTCTTGTTCCGGTAAAAATTCATCCGTAAATAATGAACTGGGATCTAAAATGAATACCATTGCTGAACATTATGTAAAACTTGTCCTTAAGGTAGGAGAATTGGATAGCGATTATGTCGATGCTTACTATGGCCCGGAAAATTGGAAACCTCAGGATATTCTCTCCTCTCCGGCTGATTCTGCGAAACTCAGAAATAATTGTAATGCAGAAACGGATTCTCTTTTAAATAATCTCGATGCACTAAAAAACTTCAAAGCCGGTAATTTGGAAATTCTTCGCTATACTTATCTGTATAAACAGCTTCTGGCAATTAAAGCAAAACTCTTTATGCTTGGTGGCGGTTCCTTCTCTTTTGATGAAGAAAGTAAAGACTTGTATGATGCTGTCGCACCGTCTTTTCCAATGCAGCATTACCAAAAAATTTTAGATGAAATCAATGGTCTATTACCTGGCAAAGGTGACTTGATTACTCGAATTGAAGAATACAGGAAGTCATTTATTATTCCAAAAGATAAACTGAATACCGTATTCATGGCTGCTATATCTGAATGTAAAAAGAGAACTCTAAACCATATTCAACTCCCTGATAATGAAAAATTTAAAATTGAATATGTAAATAATAAACCCTGGAGCGGGTATAATTGGTATAAGGGTAATTATTACAGCACAATTCAAATTAATACCGATTTGCCGATTTATATCGATAGAGCTGTTGACCTAGCGGCTCATGAAGGCTATCCGGGTCACCATGTGTATAATACATTACTCGAAGAAAATTTGGTAAAGAAAAATGGATGGATGGAATTTACTGTCTATCCTTTGTTTAGCCCCCAATCCTTAATTGCCGAAGGAACTGCTAACTTTGGAATACAAATGATCTTTCCGGGAAATTCAAGAATTGATTTTGAAAAGAATGTCCTTTTCCCTTTAATCGGTTTAGCTCCTGATAAAGCAGATAAATATTACCGAATCCTGGAACTGGTCAATAAACTCAGCTATTCTGCCAATGAAGCCGCTAGAAATTATTTGGATAAGAAATGGAATGAAACGGAAGCAGTGTCTTGGCTGATGAAATATTCATTAATGTCCGAAGAAAGGGCTAAACAAAGAATTAAATTTATTGAAAAATATAGAAGCTATGTTATTAACTATAACCTGGGTCAGGATATTATTAAAAATTATATTGAAAAAAATGGGGGAGCTAATAATAATGCGAAAAGATGGTCTTTGTTCTATGAACTCTTGTCAACGCCCCAAACTCCTTCTGGATTAAAATAATAAATTGAAAAGCTAGTCTATGTCAGGAAAAATAAAAAGCGACGGTACAGTAAGATTTTTTATCTCAATTATTGGAATTGTGGTTATTGCCTTAACTTTAAAAGAATTAAGCCATATCGTTATTCCTTTTGTTATTGCATACTTCCTCTTCTTTTTGTTCTCTCCCCTTAATGAATTTTTAAAAAGTAAAAAGATTCCTTTCTCTGTAATATTATTAACGGATATCTTTATTATTATCTTTATTTCTTCGGGGGTTTCTTCTTTTATTATTTCTTCCTTTATATCTTTCGGAGAACAGGCTCCTCTCTATGCTGATAAATTGAATACTATTGTTTGTAATACCTCCGCCTCATTAGGTATTCGAATACCTTTCTTTAGGTATTTCTCAATTCAAAAAATTATTTCGAGAATTGACTTTAAGCTTTTAGCTGGTGGAATATTCTCATCTACTTTTTCAATTCTCGGTAATTTGCTCTTCATACTTTTCTTTTTCATTTTTATTTTAACTGGTCATAGTACTATTTATGAAGCAATTAAAAAAAGATTTGTATTTAAAAAAGTTAAACCTGAATTAAAAGAAATAAAGAAAAAGTTTAAATCCTCTTCCGGCGATCAAAATAATGATTATGAACGTTTGCTTGAAGATAAACTAAATTTGGAAAGACAGGAAAAAGAAGAAAAATTAGCCCAGACATTTAAAACTATTACTGGTCAAATTCAACGGTATATTATCTTAAAAATTGCAATTAACTTTACTGCCGGCATTATTATTACAGCGCTTCTCTATGTTTTTGGAATTGATTTTGCCGTTATCTGGGGACTATTTGCATTCCTGTTTAATTTCATTCCATCGATTGGATCAGCTATTGCCTTAATACTTCCGGTTACTATGGCTTTGCTGCAATTTGGATCGGTGACTTATGCCTTAATTATTGCTTTAATCCTTGCCGCTGTTCAAACTTTATTCTTTAATATCTTAGAAACTAATGTTATAGGCAAAAGATTAAATCTAAATCCTCTTTTAATATTATTGTCTGTTTTAATCTGGGGCTATATTTTAGGTATTATCGGTATGCTTCTTTCGGTTCCTTTAACTGCAATTATAAAAATTATTATTTCTAATTCGGAATCGGAAAATATGAAATTCTTCAGCGACTTAATGAGCAAAGAATAAACTAATCGTTCTCTTTATTTATGCTTCTTTCATAAATATTAATAATTTCGCTTGTAAGCAATTCTATATCAAACTTTTTTACAACCCTTTTTCTCGCACCCTGCCCAAGCTTTATACGCATTTGATTAGAATTTATTAATTCCTCAATCTTATTCGATAGGTCTTCCGCATTTTTTGTCTCAAATAACAAAGAAGTCTCTCCGTCAATTGCTATATCAAGAACACCGTCTGAATTTGAACAAACTGAGGGCTTTGACATTGCCATCGCTTCAATCAATGCTATTCCAAGAGCTTCATTATGTGAAGGAAATACAAAAATATCAAGAGAATTTAAAACATCGGGTGTATCTGGTCTGTATCCTGCAAAGATAACATTCATTAATCCCATATCGCTTGCTAGTTTTTTTATGGATTCTGCATAATTGCCTTCTCCTCGGCTTGCTTCTCCGGTAATTATAAATTTAAGATGTGAGTATTTCTTTGTCAAAATATTTGCCGCTTCTAAAAAATCTTCATGCCCTTTCCCCGGACTAAATCGCGCCATCATCCCTATTACAATTTCGCCCTGCTTTATTTGAAACTCTTTTCGTACCTCTTTTAGATCATTTCTCGATGAGTCAAATTTTCTGGTATCTATTCCGTTATGAAGTAGTATAACGTTATTGCTTTCAATTGGACATGTGTCAATAAGATTTTGCTTTATAACATTGCTTATTGCTATTGCGTAAGTTACCCTCTTGTATATCCATTTGTGTAAAATGTCCTTTTTTACTATATAAGATCCGACTTGCTTTGTAAGCAGTAGCGGAATTTTACTCCCTAATAACTTTAAAGCAGGTGCTAAAAGCCAAAGATCTTTAGATGCCTGCGTATGTACTAAATCAAAATTACTTCTCCTGATTATACTGGTAACTTTAATCGTAGCATAAGGATGTATAGCTCCTGATAATTTAATGGGATGAATAATAATTCCTATTGACCTGGCTTCAATATGAATCCTTGATTCTTTCGCACATAAAAGCTCAACTTGAATATTCCTGCTTAGCAGCTGCTTAATTGCCGTAAGCGTGAACATTTCCATTCCGCCCCAGCTTTTAGATAAACAGGAATAAAAAATTTTCATTCTTAAATCTCAATAAATTTTTTTTAATTTTGCATTTTTAAAATAATGTAGTAAAATTTCATCAAACATGTGCCCGCGGGCTGCCATTACGGCTGCGCCTATTTCACAAAGCCCAACTCCATGCCCCCAGCCGGCTCCGTATATAATAAAGAATTGAGGAATACCGTTTACTGAATTCTGCTTCTCTATAACTATTGCAGAACTATATAAGTGGCTTGGAGATAATGTCCGGCGTATTTCTAACTCTTTCCCGATTGTAAGCGTCTTTTTAGATCCGATGATTTTCAGCTTGATCAACCTGGATGACGCTCCTCGCTCAATTGGTATAAAATCTAAAATATCTCCGAAATCTATACCGCTTTTTTTCTTTATTAAATTAGATATTTCCTTTTGAGAGTATAAAATTTTCCATCTATAGAAGTCAATTGTATCTTGATCGTAATCAAGAAGAATTTGTGATAGTATTTTTTTGTCTGTCGTATTGCAATAAGACGGCGGGTTGCTTTTTATCCACTTCTGAGCATTATTTTCTTTTCTAAAATCTAAATTATAATTGTCTGGCTGATATTTGTAATCTATTATCGACTTTAAATAACTATGCCTCACTGGCTCCCAAACGTTTTCAAAGTTTTCCGTAATACCTCCGCAGGATTTGGAATATCGCGTATCGCAAATTTCTTTACCTTCTATTAATACTACTCCGCGTGTTTGATTTATAGCTGTGCGTACACCTTCAGTGAATATTTTACTTATACCCTGATAACGTTGACAATGATCATCCGCACAGACATCAAATAAACTGTGCTCGCCGCGGTCATACCATTGCAATATCTCATTATCTGCAATTTGAGGGTTGGTAAATGTTAAGTCCTTTACTTTATTTTGTCTGGATTTATTCATCTGTGATAAAAGCCAGC
>JAJXTM010000177.1 GCA_021783875.1 Bacteroidota bacterium | reverse complement strand
AGGTATTCATGGTTAGTGAATAGAAAATTGAGTGCAATTATTTGGATTTGTTCGGCAAATTCGATCACTTTTTAATATATTTAAATAATACAGAAAAAAAATTAAGACGGAGAATAAAATGGCTGAAAATAATAATGAAATTGAACAGCTTTCTATAAATACAATACGGTTTCTTGCAGTGGACGGAGTGCAGAAGGCTAATTCGGGGCATCCGGGAATGCCTATGGGATGTGCGCCAATTGGTTATATGCTGTATGCCAAATTGATGAAACACAATCCTGCAAATCCTCATTGGGTTAATCGAGATAGGTTTATATTATCTGCTGGTCACGGCAGTATGCTTCTTTATTCACTTCTTCATTTGAGCGGATATGATCTCCCGCTTGAACAGCTTAAACAATTCAGGCAGTGGGGCAGCAAGACTCCGGGACATCCGGAATACGGGCTTACTCCCGGAGTAGAGACTACAACTGGACCACTTGGACAAGGGTTTGCAAATGCCGTTGGAATGGCAATAGCACAGGCGCATCTTGCGGCTTTATTTAATAAGGCGGACTTAAAAATAATCGATCATTATATATATGGGATTTGCAGCGACGGAGAAATGATGGAAGGTATTTCGCATGAATCCGCATCGTTAGCAGGTCATCTGAAACTCGGGAAAATTATTTTCTTCTATGACGATAATAAAATAACAATTGACGGCTCAACTGCATTATCTTTTTCCGAAAATATTGAAAAACGTTTCGAGGCTTACAATTGGCATGTCCAGATAATTGAAAATGTAAATGATATAGATTCAATTGATTTAGCTGTTAAAAATGCACGTGCCGAAACTACCAAACCATCATTAATAATTACTAAAACACATATAGGATTCGGTAGCCCGAATAAGCATGATACTTCCTCAGCACATGGGTCGCCGTTAGGGGTCGAAGAAGTAAAACTAACGAAAAAGAATCTCGGATGGCCTGAAGAACCTGATTTTTTTATCCCGAATGAGGTTAAAGAACATTTTAAAATTGCTGGTGAAAAAGGAAATCAATTTGAAAAAGAATGGGATGATTTATTTAAACAATATGAAGCAAAATATCCGGATGATGCAAAGTATTTCAAAAAAATAATGAACGGAGATTTCGGAGATGAGTGGAAAACAAAATTACCTGTGTTTGCCGATGAAGGAAAAAAGATAGCTACTAGAACTTCATCTGGGAAAGTCTTAAATACAATTGCTCCGTACCTTACAACATTAATCGGCGGATCGGCGGATTTGCATCCATCGACGGATACATTTTTAAAAGAATTCGGAAGTTTTAGCGCGGAAAATTATCTTGGGAGAACACTTCATTACGGTATACGCGAACATGCTATGGGAAGCCTGCTAAACGGTATGGCATTATACGGCGGGGTCATTCCATTCGGATCAACTTTTCTGATGTTTTGCGATTATATGCGTCCGGTGATAAGACTTGCATCAATTTCAAAAATTAAACCGATTTATGTATTTACTCATGACAGCATTGGAGTTGGAGAAGATGGGCCTACTCATCAACCCGTCGAGCAAGCGGCATCGCTGCGATCTATCCCGTTTGTAATTGTTATACGCCCGGGAGATGCGAATGAGTCGGCTTATGCATGGAAATATGCGATCGAACATAGAGGAAGCCCGGTAGCTATACTGCTGACACGGCAAGGAATGCCCGTGATAGATCAGAATAAATATCCATCCGCTGAAGGACTAATGCGCGGTGCTTATATATTATCTGATAGCCAGGGAGAACCAGAAATAATAATAATGGCATCGGGATCGGAGGTTTCTATATCGCTTCAAGCCGGAGAAAAATTGAGTTCAGAAGGTAAGAGAGTACGCGTAGTAAGTTTTCCTAGCTGGGAATTATTTGAGCAGCAATCCGAAGAATATAAAGAAAGTGTATTCCCTTCGGCTGTAAAAGCACGGGTTTCGGTAGAAGCAGGAGTAAAAATGGGTTGGGAAAAATACACTGGCGACGGCGGAGAAAATATTAGTGTAGAAAAATTCGGTTCATCTGCGCCTGTTGAATTAGTTATGGAGAAATATGGATTCACCGCAAATAATGTTTATGAGACAGCAAAAAGAATATTGGCAAAAAATAAAAAATGATGTTTAATCAAAGGTCAGGAGATTCGTTATGAAAAGTTTTTTTTGCAGGCTTTCAGTTATGATAAGTTTAGCTGTATTGTTGACCGGAATTAGTTTCGGAAAGCAAAAAGGAAATGCTTCAAAGAAATACCAAATAAAAACTTCAATAATAAAATACATTAGCGGAGGTGACACAGTAAGTGCATATTTAGCGGAGCCCATCAGCATTGGAAAATTTCCTGCTTTAATTTTAGTTCATGAGTGGTGGGGTTTAACTCAATGGATGAAAGAAAATGCAGATGATTTTGCAAGACACGGAATTACTGCATTAGCAGTTGATCTCTACCGGGGAAAGGTAACTTCGGATTTTAAAGAAGCAGCACAGCTAAGCAGTACGCTTCCGAAAGAAAGGGCAATAACAGATCTCAAGTCGGCATTTGGATATTTAGAGAAAATGAAATCTGTAAACAATAAGAAAATCGGCTCTATCGGATGGTGCTTCGGCGGAGGATATTCTTTCCAAACTGCTTTAAACATCCCTCAATTAAAAGCGTGTGTTGTTTGCTACGGAAGTTTAGATTATTCTGGACATTCGTTAAAAGAGATTCATTGTCCGTTACTATGCGTATACGGAGATAGCGATCAAGTATTCCCGCCTAATGTTGTAGAGAATTTTGCAAAAGCTGCGAAGAATAGTTCTCTAAAAGTCAAAGTAATATTTTATCCTGAAGGTAAGCATGCTTTTATGAATTCTTATAATAAAAATAGCTACAATGAAAAAGATGCAATGAAGGCATGGAAAGATATTTATTCATTCTTAGATAAAAAACTAATATAGAGGCTGGGCAATTTAATATGAAATTGGAAAAAACAAGAGGTTGAAATGAGATTTGAACGATCTGCGGGAATATTATTGCATCCGAGTTCTTTACCGGGAAAATTCGGGATAGGTGATTTAGGTAGTGAAGCATATAATTTTGTGAATTTTTTAGAAGCAGCCGGGCAAAAACTTTGGCAGGTATTTCCTTTAGGACCTACTGGATATGGGGATTCCCCGTATCAATGCTTTTCGGCATTTGCCGGAAACCCGATTTTGATAAGTCCCGAAAAACTTTGTGAAGACGGATTTCTTGAAGAAAAGGAAATTGAAAACACACCTTATCAAAATCCATATAAGATCGATTACGGCGATGTAATCAATTATAAAAGATTCATATTAAAAAAGGCATTTGAATCATTTAAGAAAAATCAAAACGGACAGACAATTGAATTTAAGTTATTCTGTGAGTCAAATATTGATTGGTTAGATGATTTTTCATTATTTATGGCAGCGAAAGATTATCACGGAGGACAGGTTTGGACAAGCTGGGATAAAGAGCTGGTTAAACGCGATGCAAAAACAATTAAGTTATGGAAAGAAAAATTATCGGATGATATACAGTATCATAAATTTGTTCAATTTAATTTTTTCCGGCAATGGGATAAAATTAAGAAATACGCAAACGAAAAGGGAATAAAAATAATAGGCGACATGCCGATATTTATAGCTTATGACAGCGCCGATTTATGGGCAAATAAAAATCTTTTTACAGTAGATGAAAACGGTAAGCTTATTTCAGTTGCCGGAGTTCCGCCGGATTATTTCAGTGTCACGGGGCAGTTATGGGGAAATCCCCTATACCGGTGGGAAGAGATGGAGAAGGATGATTTCCTTTGGTGGCGGAATAGAATGAAGAATCTGCTAAACATTGTTGATATTGTGCGTATTGATCATTTCCGCGGATTTGAAGCATATTGGGAAATTCCCGGCGATGCTCCCACAGCAGAAACCGGAAAATGGGTCAAAGCTCCGGGAGAGAAACTTTTTAAAGCATTAAAAAAATATTTAGGAGAGCTTCCGATAATAGCCGAAGATCTTGGTTTAATAACGAAAGAAGTAGTAGCCTTGAGAGACCTATTTGATTTTCCCGGAATAAAGATTCTTCAATTTGCATTCGGATCAGATATGGAAACAAAATTTCTTCCCCATAATTTTATTCCGAATTGTGTCGTGCACACAGGTTCGCACGATAACGATACAACGAGAGGATATTTTGAAAAAGCTAAGAATGAAAAAAATGATATCTATTCGCACACACAGAAATATTTAAATTATTTCGGAGGTGAAATTACATTCCAGCTCATCAGACTTGCTTATTCTTCGGTATCGGATATGGCAATTATTCCTATGCAGGATGTGCTGAATCTAGACGGAGAATCAAGAATGAATTTCCCGGGGAAACTTGGAGGCAACTGGACATGGAGATATACATGGGATCAAGTACCTTCAAATTTAGCGCAGACATTTAAGGAAATGGCAACTTTATTTGACAGACCGCTAAAGAAAAAATTAATGTAAAGACATCAACAAATGTTTGGGAAAGAACGCGTAAGAAATAATATTGCACTGTTTATAATTACCTTTGTCAGCGGATTGTATTTCTTCAAATACTCAACTATATATCTCGGGCATTCTTTATTACTTACTCTGATTTATTTGTTAATATTTATCGTCATAATTTTTTATATCGATAAATACGGCAATAGTCATTTCAAATATCTTAATCAAAAACATTTTTTAATCTTCTCAATTATTTTAGCGCTCATATCGATTTATTGGATAACATTTATACCAAGATATGGCGGAGTAGGAAGACTGCCGGGAATAGAGGACTGGCTCGATAGCTTTTTCAGCGGAAGATTTCCATATCACTACAAGATAGCGCCGTCCGGATTTCCGTTCCTATTTATTATTTCGGCGCCTTTTTATTTCCTGAAAAATGCAGGTTATTTAGAAGCTGCAGGGTTAATATTTTATTTAGGTTCAGTTGTTTATTTATCAAGGACAATAAAAGAGAACTTATTAAGAATAATCATTTTAATAATCAGTCCCGTGTTTTATTTTTCTTTTGTAGTCAGAGACGAATTGTTTTTCAATATGATGATTATAATAGTTCAGATTTTATTTGCGCAAAGGTATTTCGATCCGGGAAAGTATAGTTACAAATTCGAGATATTCGGACTTTTATTTGGGTTGTTGTTATCGACACGTTCCGTTGTGGGAATGGTATATGCAGTTTATTTAACTCATTTATTTAAACAGAATCTCCCGAGGGGATATTTATTTATTTTTCTGGTACTACTGGCTTTTTATTTGACATTGGTACCGTTTTATCTTTGGGATCAAATTTCTTTTATGTTATACGGACCTTTTGCGATACAGCAAAAAGTTGCAGCTTTGCCAATTGGGATTGTTGCAGTAATATTAGTTATTGCTATTTATTCCGGATGGATAGCATCGAACCTGCAGGAAGTTTTTTTTGCAAGCGGGGTAGTGCTTTTTCTGGCAGTACTGATTTCGATGATATTAAAATTATTTGCAGCAGGTTTTATGCAAGCAGTAGTAAACGATGTATTTGATCTTTCCTACTTTATATTCTGTATACCGTTTTTACTATTATCGATCGGAGAATACAATAATCAAACCGAATTTAGCTTTTTAAAAATTCTAAAAGCAGGATAACTCAGAGCGAA
>JAJXTM010000176.1 GCA_021783875.1 Bacteroidota bacterium | reverse complement strand
TTAATGCAATGTAAAATAAAAAAGTCAGGGAAATTATTTGATTTTTAGTTTTTTCTTTGCAAATTAGTAAGAAAATTTGGAATATAAAATGGAATTAGATGAAATATCTATTATGAAAGAAGAAAGTAACCAATTAAAATTAATGCCGTTATTATTTGTCGGGCATGGTAATCCAATGAATGCGATTCAGGAAAATGCCATAACTCAAGGGTGGCAAAAAGCCAGCTTAACTTTTCCAAAACCAAAATCTATTCTTTGTATATCAGCACATTGGGAGACTAATGGGACATATGTGACAGCAGCTAAAAATCCAAAGACCATTCATGATTTTTACGGATTTCCGAAAGAATTATTTGAAGTTGAATACCCGGCTCCGGGAAATCCGGAACTTGCAGATGATACTATTTCAATGCTAAAGCCAAACAAAACTGAACCAGATACTAAATGGGGTTTAGATCATGGATGCTGGAGTGTGTTAAAACACTTCTATCCACAAGCAGATATTCCGATTGTTCAGTTAAGTCTTGACTACCGAAAATCTCCTGAAATGCATTATGAAATTGCTCGCAGACTAAGTCCATTAAGAGAAAAAGGTGTTCTAATAATCGGAAGCGGCAACATTGTACATAATTTAGGATTAATTAATTGGCAAAACGATCAAACTTATGATTGGGCGGTTGAAGCAAACGATAAAATAAAGAAAAAAATTTTAGACGGCAGCAATAAAGAATTGATTACTTATAAGAATTTGGGTAACGAAATGAAGCTTGCAATTCCTACTCCAGAACATTATTTGCCATTGCTTTACATTCTTGGATTAAAAAACGAAAAAGAAGAAGTATTATTTTTCAACGAGAAAATTGAATTAGGATCAATCTCAATGACATCAATTAGAATTGGGAACAATTTGCTTTGAAAAAAGACAGAATAGCGGTATTTAAATACCGCTATTGAAATGATTTCAAGAATGAAGTTAGTTGACTTCCCAGGTACTGCCTGCAAAAAGCAATTTTTCTAAGTCACCTTCACCCTTTTTTAATTTAACATCGGCTATTTGACTTTCCATATCTGCATCATAAGTTGATTTTGAGACCTGTCTAAAAACACCAATAGGAGTAGGCATAGAAGGATCATCAGTAAGATGAGATAATAAAGTAGCAACAATTGGACTATAATCAAATTCATTATGGACTAATAAATCCTCAATTTTATGTTTACCGGGGCCAATTTCAACTACTTTTGGTTTAGCTCCGTCCATCATTATACCTTTATTTTTATCTGTACCGAATAACATCGGTTTACCATGTTCAAGAACAAGGACATTATCATCTTTAGTTTTTTTATCGGTAAGTACATCAAATACACCATCATTAAAGATACTGCAATTTTGGAATATTTCGACGAAAGCAGTTCCTTTATGATCGGCAGCTCTTTTAATCATTTCCTGCAAATGTTTTGCATCTCTATCAAGAGATCTTGCAACAAATGTAGCACCAGAACCAAGTGCTAATGAGACGGGATTAAATGGGAAATCAATGCTTCCGAAAGGTGAAGTTTTCGTTATTTTACCTTTTTCAGAAGTAGGAGAATATTGGCCCTTGGTTAAACCATAAATTCGATTATTGAAAAGGAGTAATTTTAAATCAATATTTCTTCTGCAGGCATGAATAAAATGATTGCCTCCAATACTTAACAAATCACCGTCGCCAGCGGCAACCCAAACCGAAAGCTCAGGACGACTAGCTTTAACCCCGGTTGCAATTGCAGGAGCTCTGCCGTGAATGCCATGGAATCCATAGGTGTTCATATAGTATGGGAATCTTGAAGAGCAACCGATGCCGGATACCCAAACAATATTCTCTTTTTTAATACCTACCATATCGGGAAATGATCTTTGCACTTGAGCAAGGATTGAATAGTCACCGCAACCCGGACACCATCTTACATCCTGATCACTTGCAAAATCTTTTGACGTCAGCTTTATTTCTTTAATATCAATTACTTGATCAGCCATTATAAATTTCCTCCAAGAATTTCTTTTATTTTATCGACAATATCTGATACACGAAAAGGCAAACCTCTAACAATATTCAATTGCTTTACAGGATATAGATATTCACTTCTAATTATCTTAGAAAGTTGACCTAGATTTATTTCAGGGATTAAAACATTTTTAAACCCTTTTAGGACGTATTCAGTATTTTTGGGGAAAGGGTTAATATATCTTAAATGAGCCTGAGAAACATTCAAACCTTCCTGTCTTGCTTTAATGACTGCTTCTTTTATTGCGCCATAAGTCCCTCCCCATCCTAACACAAGTAATTCACCTTCCATATCGCCGTCTACAGTAAGGTCAGGAATATCATTTACCATATTTTTTATTTTTTGTTCTCTTAGATGAATCATTAAGTCATGATTATCAGGGTCATAACTTACTGCTCCAGTTATATTAGCTTTTTCTAAGCCGCCGATGCGATGCTCGAGTCCCGGAGTGCCCGGTTTAACCCAAGGTCTGGAGAGATTTTCATTACGTTGATAAGGAGCGAAGTCTTCTTTTTTTGTCCAGAATTTAACAGGAATTTCAGGAAGTTCATCTACATGAGGGATCTTCCAGGGTTCTGTACCATTTGCAAGGTAACCATCAGTCAATAATATTACAGGGGACATATATTTGACAGCAAGTCTCGAAGCTTCTATAGCCATATAGAAGCAATCACTTGGTGTAGAAGCAGCTAAAACAGCCACAGGAGCTTCACCGTTTCTGCCATAAACTGCCTGAAGTAAATCTGCCTGTTCAGTTTTGGTAGGCAATCCTGTACTTGGGCCGCCTCTTTGAACGTCAATAATAACTAACGGCAATTCGGTTATAATAGCTAATCCGATAGCTTCAGTTTTTAATGCAAGACCTGGACCGCTTGTTGTAGTAATAGCGAGGTTTCCGGCAAAGGAGGCACCAATTGCAGAAGTAATACCAGCGATTTCATCTTCAGCTTGAAAGGTTTTTACGCCAAAATTTTTATAATTACTTAGATATTGGAGAATTTCAGATGCAGGAGTAATAGGATATGATCCAAGGAATAAAGGTAATTTGCTTTTTACAGATGCAGCAAGAAACCCAAGAGCAGTAGCTTCATTGCCGGAAATACTCCTATAGGTTCCTTTCGGGAGTTTAGCCGGTTCAACAATATAACGGGTATTAAATAACTCAGTATTTTCACCATAATTAAAACCAGCCATAAGTGCATTAGTATTTGCAGTTATGAATTCAGGTTTCTTTGCAAATTTCTTTTTTATCCAATTTACAGTTTGATCAACCGGTCTATCAAAAAGCCAATACATAAGACCAAGAGCAAAAAAGTTTTTACAGCGTGAAATTTCTTTTTGTGAGAGAGAAGTTCCTTGGAGAGCCTTAGAAGTAAGAGAGCCGATTGGAACCGGGTAGACTTCATATCCTTCCAGGCTATTATCCTCTAAAGGATTATTTTCGTACTTAGCTAATTGAAGATTTTTTCTATCGAAAGAATCTGTATTAACAATTATCATTGCACCGGGTTTAAGTTCTGAAATGTTTTTTTTAATCGCTGCCGGATTCATAGCGACAAGGATATCGGGTCTATCTCCAGGAGTGTGAATATCACTGCTACTAAAATGAAGCTGGAAGCCGCTTACCCCATATACAGTTCCAATCGGAGCACGAATTTCTGCCGGATAATCCGGAAGAGTACTTAAATCATTCCCCATTAATGCTGTAGTATCGCTAAATTGACTACCGGTTAACTGCATTCCGTCACCGGAGTCTCCTGCAAAACGTACCGTAACTTCAGATAAGCTCTGAATCTCTTTTTCTTTTGGCATAGTTGCTCTCTTTTTTTATAATTTTAACTATCAACTTTATACCCATATTTCATGCCATTTATTATATAGACAAAATAAAATAAATTATTAATGAGCATAGCAATCATTAAAATTAAGTTTGGTGAAAAAGCTAAATTTGGCTAAAAAATTGTATGTATAAATGGAATATTTAATCTAAATTAGTATAATAATACTTCCCTAAGCAGAGCACATATTATGATTCTCAAAGTCGGGAAAAATCTCTCTTTTATTAGGGAATAAAAATTGCGATAAATATAATTTGTTAAATTATTCTAAAAATATTTTGAATTATTTCACTTCCTGTAAAATATCGGCAAATTCTTTTGCATTTACAAAGCCGGTAATTCTTTTGATTTCTTTCCCTTTTGAGTTGATTATTAAAACCGTAGGAACGCCAACAATATTATATTTTTCTCTAAGTTTTTCTACATCCGGAGAAAGTGTTCTAGTCATATTAGCTTTAAGCAAAATGAATTCTTTAGAAAGATTTATAACGTTAGGATCTGTAAAAGTTGATGCATCTAATTCTTTACAGGGTATGCACCAATCTGCATAGAAATCAATAATTACTCCTTTTCTTGAAGAAATATTATTTTGAGTTAATGAATTGTCAGAATATTCTTTCCAATTAATTTCATTCTTTTTTTGCGGTAACAAAATGTATGTTCCGATTACAATAAGAGCAATAGAAAAGATTAGCTTAAATATTCGATATCCCTTAATATTGTTTGCTAATTTATCAAAAAACAAAATAAAAATAGCAGTGACAATAAGAAATACTGGTATTACAAAACCTGAAATATTTTTAGGCAGAATGGGCAGAATAAAGTATAAAGCCATTCCTAGTAGAACAAATCCAAAAATATGTTTAACAGAGTTCATCCATTCACCGGATCGAGGCAGTTTTTTAATTTTCCCGGAAAACACAGCTAAAATCAGATAAGGGAAACCTAATCCAAGTGCTAGGACAAAAAACATTATAAAACCGTATACAGGATCTGCCTTTGCAGCTACAAAAGTAACTAAACCCAGAACAAATGGTCCGATACATGGAGCAGCTACAATTCCCATAGTTAATCCCATAAAGAATGCTCCATAATAACCATTTTTTGCTCCGCCTGCTTTAGCAACCAAGCTATTCGGTAATTGAATTTCATAAAGGCCGAACATTCCCAATGAAAGAATAACAAAGATTAGAGAGATTGAAATAATTACAAAATTATTCTGTAGAAGTGATCCGAAAACTGATCCGCTTAAAGCCGTAACAACTCCTATGACTGAATATGTTAATGCCATTCCAATAACAAAAAATAATCCCATTAAAAAGAGTTTTTTTGTACTGCCTTCACTTTGACCTCCGAAAAAGCCAATAGTAATCGGAATAAGTGGATAAACGCATGGTGTAAGATTTAAGGCGAGACCGCCTAAAAAAACAAAAAGTAAACTTAAAAGGAAGCCGCTTGATGCTAAAGTTGAAGTAATTGAATTTGAACTCTGATTTGGAATTTCTTTAATCTGAGATTTCTCATCATTCAATTTATCAAAAATATTATTATTGATTTTACTTACTTGTGTATTTGCATCGACAACATGAATAGTGATAGTATCTATCGCAGAAACCGGAGAGGCACAAGTTTGATTATTACAGGATTGATAATGAATTTTCACGGCTAATTTATAGTTTCCGACTGCTATGTCTTGAGGGACGCTAATTATGCCGCTTATTAAAATATCACCTTCCCATACAGAAAGCATCCGATCAGAAAAGTCAACTTTTATATTATCTGATTTTGGATAAACAACGTTCTGCAGAATAA